>CAMWMM010000362.1 GCA_947175285.1 uncultured Lachnospiraceae bacterium | reverse complement strand
GGGCATAATTTTTGTGAAAGGAAGTGACACAAGAATGAAAAAATGGGTTTATTTGTTTAGTGAAGGTGATATGAGCATGCGTAACCTGCTCGGAGGTAAGGGCGCAAATCTGGCGGAAATGACAGGTATCG
This sequence comes from uncultured Lachnospiraceae bacterium, assembly GCA_947175285.1. Next base: position 5,349 of record CAMWMM010000362.1, on the reverse strand, counting down.
GTCTGCCGGTTCCTCAGGGCTTTACTATTACCACAGAGGCCTGCACTCAGTATTATGAGGACGGCCGTAAGATTAATGACGAGATTATGGGTCAGATTATGAACTATGTGGCGGAGATGGAAAAAATCAACGGCAAAAAATTTGGTGATTTGAATAATCCTCTACTTGTGTCCGTGCGTTCCGGCGCGCGTGCTTCTATGCCCGGAATGATGGACACTATCCTAAATCTTGGTCTGAATGATAATGTTGTTTCCGCTATGATTGCCGGCAATTCCGATCCGGCATTTGAACGTTTTGTATATGATTCCTACAGACGGTTTATTCAAATGTTCTCGGATGTGGTCATGGAAGTGGGTAAGAAATATTTTGAGCAGTTGATTGACAAGATGAAGGAGGAGAAAGGCGTTAAGTTTGATGTTGAACTTACTGCAGCCGATTTGAAGACTCTTGCAGAGCAGTTTAAGACTGAGTATAAGAATCAGTTAGGAAAGGATTTCCCTTCCGACCCTGTAGAGCAGTTAAAGCTGGCTATCGAGGCTGTGTTCCGTTCCTGGGATAATCCCCGTGCAAACGTATACCGCCGTGACAATGATATACCCTATTCCTGGGGTACTGCAGTAAACGTAATGCCCATGGTGTTCGGTAATCTGAACGATCAGTCCGGAACGGGCGTTGCGTTTACCCGTGATCCCGCAACCGGCGAGAAGAAGCTGATGGGTGAGTTCCTTAAGAATGCTCAGGGCGAGGATGTGGTGGCAGGCGTCCGCACACCTATGCCTATCGCGCAGATGGAGCAGGAGTTTCCTGCGGCATATGGGGAATTCATTAAAGTATGTGAGATTTTGGAGAATCATTATCATGATATGCAGGATATGGAGTTTACCGTTGAAAACCAGAAACTGTATATGCTGCAGTGCCGTAATGGGAAAAGAACTGCTCAAGCGGCTTTGAAGATAGCATGTGATTTGGTGGATGAGGGACACAAGAGCGAAGCGGAGGCAGTTGCCATGATCGATCCCCGTAACCTTGATACCCTGCTGCATCCCCAGTTTGACGCTGCCGCATTGAAAGCGGCTGCTCCAATAGGCAGAGGGCTTGGTGCTTCTCCCGGAGCTGCGTGCGGTAAAATCGTATTTTCAGCCGAGGACGCAGAGGTCTGCGCGGCAAAAGGCGAGAAAGTGGTTCTGGTTCGTCTGGAGACTTCTCCTGAGGATATTACCGGCATGAAGGTATCTCAGGGTATCCTCACTGTCCGCGGCGGAATGACTTCCCACGCGGCAGTTGTGGCTCGCGGTATGGGTACCTGCTGTGTGTCCGGCTGCGGCGATATTGCTATGAATGAGACTGATAAGAAGTTTACCCTTGGTGGGCAGGAGTTCCATGAAGGAGATTATATTTCCATCGACGGTACCACCGGAAATATTTACGGAGGACAGATCAAGACCGTTGACGCAACCATCGCAGGTGAATTCGGACGTGTTATGGCATGGGCAGACAAGTACCGTAAACTGAAGGTGCGTACCAATGCAGACACTCCCGCGGACGCAAAGAAGGCTCGTGAGCTGGGCGCAGAAGGTATCGGTCTCTGCCGTACAGAGCATATGTTTTTTGAGGAGAGCAGGATTGCTGCGTTCCGTGAGATGATTTGCGCCGATACTGTTGAGGAGAGAGAAGCGGCGTTAGACAAGATTCTTCCTTACCAACAGGGCGATTTCGAAAAGTTGTACGAAGCGCTTGAGGGATGTCCGGTTACTATTCGTTTTCTGGATCCCCCGCTTCACGAGTTTGTTCCCAACGAGGAGGCTGACATTGAGAAGCTGGCGCAGGCGCAGGGAAGACCTGTGGAGAAGATTAAGACCTTCATTGCTTCACTTCATGAGTTTAACCCCATGATGGGACACAGAGGATGCCGTCTTGCAGTTACTTATCCTGAAATTGCAAAGATGCAGACTAAGGCTGTCGTCCGTGCGGCAATCAATGTGATGAAGGCGCACCCGGACTGGACAATCAAGCCGGAAATAATGATTCCTCTTGTTTGTGAAGTAAAGGAGCTTAAGGCAGTTAAGAAGATTGTTGCTGAGACCGCCGATGCCGAGATTGCTGCGGCAGGAAGCAGCATGGAGTATGAAGTAGGTACTATGATTGAGATTCCCCGCGCGGCTCTCACGGCAGATGAGATTGCGAAGGAAGCCGATTTCTTCTGCTTCGGCACAAATGATCTGACTCAGATGACCTTCGGATTTTCCCGTGATGACGCCGGAAAGTTTTTGGACGCTTATTATGACAGTAAAATCCTTGAGAATGATCCTTTCGCAAAGCTGGATCAGACCGGCGTCGGCAAGCTGATGGAGATGTCCATCAAGCTGGGCAAACCTGTAAATCCCAAGCTTCACGTTGGCATCTGTGGCGAGCACGGCGGAGATCCTTCTTCCGTAGAATTCTGCCACAAGATCGGACTGGACTATGTTTCCTGTTCTCCTTTCCGTGTGCCTATTGCAAAGCTGGCGGCGGCGCAGGCAGCTTTACGGTAACAACCCCGCCCCCATTAGGGCGGTTGCCAAGAATGAGTGTTCCGTTCATTCCATCGACTAACTGCTTTACAATTGTAAGCCCCATTCCGAAATGGGAACTGTCACTGCGGCTTGCATCATCCCGGTAAAATTCTTCCGTGCCAAGACGCAAAGCTTCCGCGGAAAAACCGCATCCCTCATCGGAGACGGTAAATTGGAGTATGCTGCCGGAAGAAGAATTACCGGATGGGTTGTTTTCACAGATAATGATGCAGGTGTGTAAAGTCACTGTGCCGTGGTCGGGTGAATAATAAATGGCGTTGTCCAGTAAGTTGTTCAAAATACGTTTTATAGGTGCTTCCGGAAAAGGAAGATATTCAGGCAGGGTTTCGGATGTAAAAAAGATAGAGAGGTCTTTTTTATGTCCGAGACTTTTTGTATTTTCGCAAAGCTCATCAAGGAACTGCCTAAAAGGAACAGGGAGAGCGTTATCAGAATCTTTATCCGGCATATCTTCCTTTGCCGTTTCAATCATTTTTGTCACATAGCTTTGAATCTGCTCTGCATTTTTGAGGACAAACTGATTATAGGAAGTCTGCTCCGCATCAAGCGCTGTTTCAGCAAGAAGTTCCGCATTGCCGCGCACAATGGTGAGCGGTGTTTTAATGTCATGCGCCAGTGCGGCAAACTGCCTTTTTTTCTGCTGCTGCATATACCATTGTTCTTCTAAAGAGCGGGAAAGTTCCGTCCGCAATGCATCAAGGGAATCAGCTACTTGATTAAATTCGCGGATGCCCGTTTTGGCAATTTTAAAATCAAGATTCTGATCCCTGATTTGATCCGCAGCGTTTTGCAGGATAAGCAATTCTTTTGCCAATCGTCTTGCATTTTGTTTGATAACAAAAGTAAGATTTAAAATCAGCAGAAGAAAAAATAGAATCAGCCAAACAATTTCCGTATTGGGAAAGAAACGGCCGAGCGTAATATGAAGTCGGATGCTAAGAAATAAAAGCATAACCCATACGATACCGGTTAGCACAACGGACAATACAGCTTCCAACAGGAATCGAAGAAAAAAGGAACTTAGTTTTCTTTCTTTTTTATTTAAGACTGCCATCGGTATCCAATCCCCCAGACTGTTTTAATTGGTGCGGTATCTACAGCCGCAAATTTTTTGCGGATATTTTTGATATGTTCTGTGATTGCAGATTCATCGCTTTCTCCGTCGTATCCGAAAACGGCTTCATAAATCTGTTCGCGGGAAAAAGTCTGCCCATGATTTTTCGCAAGCAAAAGAGAAATTTCATATTCGCTTTTGGTAAAGGGAAGTGTGGTGTCATTGACAAGAACTTCCCTGGACGAGAGCAGAAAGTGAATATTTCCAACCGAAAAGCAGGAACGTTTTTCTCTCTGTTCGCGTCTTAAATGTGCATTTACCCTTGCACGAAGCTCCACGATGGAAAATGGTTTCTTAATGTAGTCATCAGCGCCGAGGGAAAGACCGAAATCTAAATCTTCCTCAAGACCTTTTGCAGTAAGAAAAAGGATGGGGCAATCCACATAATTGCGAATGGTACGGCAGAAACTGTATCCGTCAGTGCCCGGCATCATAACATCTAAAAGAATAAGGTCACATTGCGGGATACGTTTTTTGATATCATCCGTAATTCCCTGTCGGCAGATAATTTCGTGTCCGTCTTTTTGCAGGGCGTTCTTTATTAAAATAAGAATTTCGTTATCGTCATCAATTACAAGGATACGTGCCATTGAAAAACCTTTCTATTTATATAAGCAGTTATGCGTTGCATAAGTTATACACTACGCAGGAAAGTGCATAGAGTATATAGATATGGACGGGATAAAACCAGTAAAATAATTTTTTGGGACCGCGTCCACGGCTACCATTGTAGCATAACATCGGAATGACTGCAAAAACCTCCATCCATTCGTATGCTTCGGTAAAAAAGATTGCCACGGAAACATTGCCTTTTATATAAAGTAAGATGCGTACGAAGTCCCACAAAAAAACAAAAATTACATATGCGGCAGCTTGTTTTGTTCGGTGCTTACGGAAAAGATAAAGCACGCATCCGCAAAGCAGAGTAGCAGTTCCTCCGTCCAGAATAAAAAGATGACAGGGCAGTACGGTATAGGCGAGCAGGTTAATAAAAAATGCAGTTTTTATATATCCGCCCGAGGCGCAGAGTGAAAGCAGTACGATTACAATGTAAGGAAGCGCAAACGGAATTATAATTGCTGCAAGTCCGGGCAGCCACTTTTTCTTTTCACACCAGTCAATGCCCTGTAGGACGACTATCAAAATGGCGAAAGATGCAAGCATTTGATTCTGTGGGAAGAAGCCGTCTCCGCGGACAAGGGCGTATCCTACATTAAAAAAGGAGAACTGAATTAGTCCCATCAAAATGGAAAGCAGGTAGATGCGAAGAAAATATTTTTTCCTGTTCCGGGTATGGATAAATCCTTCAATAATGCAGAAGAGAAACAGCGGCGCGGCAAGTCTGCCCGCCTGAGAGAAAAAGAGCGGTATTTTACCTGTGAAGGAAAAAAAGTAGTGGACGTGGTCGAGAACCATACATACTAATGCGATGTATTTTAGGGTAAAGCCTGACAAATGTTGATGTGTTTCGTTTGTAAGCGTGTTCATAAATATACCTCCGTTGTTTGATAACATTAATCATAGAGGTAAATTCTAAGAAATTTATAAGGAATTTGATTTTTTATTGATGTGGTTTGCGGAGTCCTTTTTCATAATTGCGATTCTGTTATAAACAGATTATAATTATAATAAAAACTAAAACTTGTAGGTAATATATGTTGG
>CAMWMM010000361.1 GCA_947175285.1 uncultured Lachnospiraceae bacterium | reverse complement strand
ATATATCCGTAGCAAGACACACTCCAATGCACATCAGACCATATTTACTAAAGAAAGAGACAAATACCCATGGCTTGTGTTAGAGCAGAAAAACCAGTGTGAAGTAGAGGTAAGGCAGACCGACAGGCATGGAACAATCACAGTAGGGGATAATTACGAACTGACAAGAAATATCCCTGAGTGTGTAGGCGTGGAGCGTTTATGTGAGGGCGTAAATATCCAGATACCTTTTAACGCTGACGAAATCAATCTAATTTATCAGTTTGGAGAGCAGAGCAAAGCGGAAACGTGCGCCAGTCTGTCTGCTATTCTTCCGCAGATAAAAGATGATAACACAAAGCAGATAGTAAGTACCACTTTAAAGAAATTAAATTCCCTGTCAGAAGAAACGTGTGCGGAACTGACCACCACCAAAAGACGGAAACTGACTGAGCGTGACCATTCCATAAAGGCAAGGCTAGCCAAAGCAAAGGAACAGGTAAAACAGCCGACAGTTGCCGAGGGAAAAAAGCACAGAACCCACAGCAAAGGAAAGGGAGATATGGAACTATGAAACTTTCACGATATGAGCAGGAAAGTATTCTCAATTATAACGCAGGAGAACAGACCGCCATACTCTATACGACATACATTGCAAGGGCAAAGCAAAAGAGTGGTGAATCCACCAGATTAGAAACATTTGATTTTCTGGGATTCACGTTTTCATTGTGGACTCTCACGCAAAGGTGTACCATATATAATGCCAAAGACAAGTTCTAAGGAACTGTTCAAGAATAACATGTACATCTTGACTTGTCTATTTCTCCGATTGCACAGGTCAAAAAGCCTCGCCGTAGCCCGCTACGCCTACGTTTTTTGACCAATTGATTTATCAATTTAACCTCGAAGAAATATCCTGCGCAAGTTGTACATGTTATTTCTGAACAGTTCCTTAGGTTTGATTCAGGGGGGGATTTTTTATTTGGATGGTCATTTTCTGCAAAAATAGGTCACTTTCTGCAAGGGGTATTGTGTGACTTTTGCAAATTGTGATATATAAATAATAGTCTATAAATGGGCGAATCAGAAAAACTATAAAAGATGCAGGCACTTTTCAGCATAATCAGAGTTCCTGGCATAGTAGAAAATCTGATTGAAGTCATTATCAGCAGCATAATGAAGCAGGCTCTCTGGTATCCCTTCCACGGATTCCCTTTTCAGGCGGATAACCAGATCTGCTATACAGGTGTATATCAGTTCCAGACGGCTGAGCTTTTTGCTGTCTGCATCAATCAATCCATGCGCCTGGTTCTGCCGGAGATTTTCATGACACTGGCAATCTCCTTAGAAAGGGAAACAATACAGGTGTGCATCAGATCATTGCCAGTTTCCTGCTCATATTTACAGCACCTTTTACGAAAATTCTGAAGACTCTTGTCAGAAAGGGGCTGTTCCTCAAAACTTGTGGTGTGTAGGGCGTATTGAAGCCTGACATCCAGCATGAGGCCTTCCACGATATCGTCATCGGAATAGTCCAGCAGTTCCTTGATGATGCCTGCGCCGACCATGATATTTATGGGAGTATTCGGTCTGGCGTTGTTTTCACAATAAAGGACACGAAAAGGTTCTTCCTCAATCTTTGGGAAAAGTTCATCGGCGAATATTTTTGCCCATGAATTTTCCAGGGCTTTTCGCTCCCTTGCTGTAAGGGAAAAAAGAGCGTCATCCAGTGTCATCTGCTGTGCAGGGTTTGTGAAAAAAGACATCTTTCGTACCTCCAATCTGATACTTATATTATACTATATCTGAGGCTCGAAAGCTATCAAATACAACAAAATATGCGATATTCAATGTACATTTGTGCTGCCGCAGGCGGCATTGTAAAAAATTTGAAACACAAGGGGTTTTTACCCCAACATCATATTTATATTGTTTAGAAAAAAGAGAGGAAGAATTAGAATTGAAAAAAGCATTTTTAATAATTTCAGTTTTTATAGCAGTAGTTGTCTTTGCATCAGTAATCATAATACTTAAGGAGAATTATATTTTTGAGCATGATAATGTAGATAGGATTGATCCTTTTGTAGATAATGAAGTTGAAACTTTGCAAATATCTAAGGATAGTATAGATAATCAAGAAAGAATCACGGTAGAATCAGAATATGTAGAGGATGACTTAGTGTATAGAGAATACACTTGGGGGCATTATTTAGATGCAGGATATGAAATATTGATTGAGCAAGATAAGATTATTCATGAAGCAGACAATGTAAAAAATATAGTAATTATTTTGGATGATAATGTATATAAAGAGTTTTCTTATGATGACAATGATATTAAATTTATGTTAGAGAAAAGTGGAAACTACGCTTTTTTAGCAGTTGATCTGGATGGTAATTCTGTTGATATTGCATCAATGGTAATGGTAAATAAATCAGCAAATGGAGGCGCTATTTTATTAAATTAGGAGATAAGAAGTATGAAGCAACTTAGAAAAAGTATGGTCATTGTTTTTATGTTATTAGTGGTACTAGGTAATACACTGATGGTATCTGCAAGTAGCGCAGATGATGTGTTAATACCATATCAAAACAGGCTAGATGAAATTAATGAAAAGCTGGGAACTAATTATAAACTGGCGTCAGAAGATGAATTGAAAGCTGTTGATTCATCTATGAACATGTTAACTGACTTCTTCATAAAAATGGATTTGGATCAGTTTGAAGATTATATTGTGGATTTGCATAATAATAGTGAGTTTGAGGAACCCGCAGATTGTGTGAAACAGAATGATATTATGCTATTGGCGGACGATAGCAAACAGTTCTATTTTTATGATAAGGTACATTGGTTCTATCTTGATACAAAAACAATTACTGTAAATAATATTATGTATTATAATTCATTTGTTGATGCAGGTTCTGGATTTGATTTAACGGAAACATATCCACAATACAGTGCATATAACTATGACTATTCAACATCAGCTGATAGTAGAAAAATGGAAGTGACATATTACTGTACAAAATATTTAAGCAAATATGTAACAGATGCAACAAAATACACGGTCAAGCACACATATACTGCTGGTGAATCTGATTAATGGGGGTGTAATAATGAATAAAATTATGAAAAGTGTAATAATTTATTTGCTGGTTATGTTTGTTGCAATAGAATCAAATGTGATACAGGCAGATGCTGCAGAAAACATACAAGCAGGAGATGAAGCAGAATATGCGATAGGATATGTAGTTCCTGCTGCTTCAACATATTCCTTCACAGAGGAAGGTGGAGTAACTACAAATGGACTTAATTTAAGAAAAGAACCCAATATAAACTCTACAATCTTAGAGAAGATGTATTTTGGAGAGCTGGTTAGGATAGACTTAGACAATTCAACAATGACTTTTTATTATGTTGAAAGAGACAAGACAGGAACAAAAGGATACGCCAGCAGGGAATACATACAAATATTACAATATGTTAGATAATTTTTGATAATATAGCGCCTCTCTACCATAAATTTTTTTGTATATTAGAAGTCTCATAGATTATACTGTGGTATGAAGTATAATGGGATTAGTCATTTTCAGCGAAATTGAGTCATATTCTGCAAAGGATAATGTCTTATTATAAAGGGTGTCATTTTAGAGAATAGGAAAAGTAAGATAATAAAAGTTATTGATATACATGCTAATTCGTATAATTGAATTATATATTAAAATCCAACACAAATAAGATTAGCATAAGATTATTTATCCGTAATTTATTTATATGTTTTTTGGATAGAAACAAGATAGAATATGGGAATGATAGTGCATCATATGCCATATGCTATAAATATTTGGAGGAAATATGCTATGCTGATTGATGGAAACTATGTATCGAGCGCCCTTACATATCAAAATACACATACAAATACTCCTTCTGAGAGGTTTAATGTAGAAAAATTGATTGATGAGACGGAAATCGAAGCTAGTACAACGAATAATAAGTTTCTGATACATTGACGCAGAATGATTGTTTCAGATGCAAGGCGGAGGAAGGAGGCGTAGCGGTGGCTACGGTGACTGACGACAACGCGGCAGATGAACAATCGGGCAAGTCAATGTATCGGTTACTTATTATTCGATGTACTAGTGCTGAAACTAAAATAGATTACAATCAAAGAGCATTAGTATCAATCGGAGCAAATGCGCCAGAAAGTGTAAAACAGGCGTGGATGGAAGCTGCAAATGAAGTTGGGGCAAATGGTTTGGGATTGCTTCCAAATGGAATGTGGAGTCATATATCTCAATTAACTATACAGAGTGGGAATGCTTGGCTTAAAGGGGAAACAGATTTTAATGATGTCTTAGGAAATTCTGTTGAGTCAGCTATATTGGCGGCTCAAAAGGCACTATATTATTTGGATAATCCATTAGAACCTAATGCTACTAGAAGCATTGAAGTTCAGCAAGCCCGTATCAAAGAAAGGGAATTTTATGTCGCTTTTTTGGATAAACTTCAAAATCTGTAGAATCAAACGGATAAAGCAAAGTAGAAACAAGCAGCGTTGCTAAAATGGAGACTATAACCATAGTTGAAATTGCAAGGGTGGTTGAGAACCAGTATGGGGCGGATGCTTTTGAGGTATACCAAAAAGACGCAGAGATGAAAGTCTATTCCGATGGGAGAATAAAAGATGAAGATTATCTTGTGTGATATGAGTGGTATTGCATCCAACAGAGGGGTAAATAATGTGGTATTGTTGAAAACAATGCAAAACCTTAAAAATTATGAATGTTCATTTTGTACTGGCAAAGGTTATAGAGGTGTGAATGAGATATTGTACGGATTTGACTTTAGATTTCCAGTATTTGTGAAAATGGTTCTGTAATTGTCTCAAGAGATGGTTCGGTACTTTATAATGATAGCATGGATTTTAATAAAGTCAGTAAATTAATTTATACTATCACAGAACTTCCCTTTGAATTTTTGGCTTATGTGGATCTTAAGACTCATAAGTATAAATTTTTGAGAGGATCAAAGGAATTATCGGAATCTCTATCCCAACCGTGGTTTTTCAGTGAAGAAATTTAAAATGATACAGGCTTGTTTTTGAAAAATATTGATAAAGATAATATATGCAGGATAACTACTAGAGGATTGGTGCTGGATAGAATTCCTGATATTCTGAATGAGTTTCATGTAGTGGTTTCTGAAAATGAATTTCATTCGATATGCAATAAAGGAATAAATAAAGGTAGTGGTGTAAAAAAACTTGCAGAGATTTGCAATATTGATTTGAAGGATATCATCGTCATTGGAAATGACAAGAATGACATTGATATGTTTCTGATGGAAGCTTCCTGGAGTTTTTACAGCTCTATGCAGAATGCACTTTAGAAGGAAGACAACTTCTTGATCCGATCTTGGCTAAAGTATAGCAGGCTTTTGGAGATTTTACCAAAAGCCTAATTGAAGAGGCAGTAATGAACGGATTGAAAAAAAGGAGGGCTTGTGATAATA
>CAMWMM010000360.1 GCA_947175285.1 uncultured Lachnospiraceae bacterium | reverse complement strand
GCAGGAATCATGGAAACTTCCCCATATCCGGTCACTTCTATCGGAAAAATCTGACTCTCTACAATGTCATATCCGTTCGCGGAAATATCACTTCTCTTCTCTATTGCTTCCAGCCGGAGTTTATATTCCTGATACTGCGCAAGAACATCTTCCTCCTGTCCTATCGTTTCCGCCGCCTGCAAGGTAAGCGGAGACATAATCAAAAAAACAAAGCATACAATCATAACCCCCACTTTGATACTTTTTATCCTGTTTTTAATTCCTATGTACTTTGACAATCCTAAAGTTCTCACCTTACCGCCTCCAGATAGCTGCCGGTTCTTATCGTATTTAAAACAAACTTAACTGTTCATATCCTTTATTTTCCGGGAATTCATGAAAATAGGAAAAAAGAGCATCCACATCACATACAATATTATGTTTTCTGCATTCCGCCCGAAACATTGCCATTAATTCCCGATGGTTATCGCTTGTAATTTCATATTCATAACCGTATTTTTTATGATATTTTTCATGCAGTCCCGGAAAATGTGCATCAAGCGCCTTATAAAAATATTCCCGATTGCCCTGCCTTAATGTCATTCCTATCCCGAAGCAAAGGATGCCGTATACTCGCGCCTGAATACAGTAATCCAAAATCCCCTGCACGTTTTCTCTTGTATCATTGATAAAAGGAAGAAGCGGCGACATCCATACGACTGTCGGGATGCCGTTTTCTTTCATTATCTGCAAAACCTCGTAACGTCTCTTTGTTGTGCAGACATTCGGTTCCAATATCTGACACAGCTTTTCATCATACGTTGTCAATGTCATCTGTACAACACATTTGCTTTTCCGGTTAATACTCTGCAATAAATCCAAATCCCGCAAAATGAGGTCTGACTTCGTTTGAATTGCCAGTCCGTATCCATATTCGTCAATCAGTTCCAGACACTTTCTTGTCAGTTTAAGTTGCTCTTCGCACTGCATATACGGGTCGCACATGGCGCCCGTTCCAATCATGCACCTTTTTCGTTTCGAGCGCAGCGCCTGTTCCAGTAATTCCGGCGCATTCTGCTTCACTTCGATGTCCTCGAAATCATGTGTAAACTGATAACATACACTGCGGCTGTCGCAATAAATACATCCATGCGTGCATCCCCTGTACAGGTTCATGCCGTTTCCTGACGATAAAATTCCTTTTGCATCTACAAAGTGCATTTTTATATCCATACCTCTTTCTCAGTTGGTGATATGTGCATCTTCTTTGTTCGCTGCAAGTGTACGATAAATTTCATCATAGTCATATGACGGAGCAAACTTTCTCGCAATCTCATAAATAGATTCTACTACAGATAATTCCTCTTCCAAATCGTCCGCTATCTGCTCCGGTGTTTTCCCTTTTTGAAGCTTGAGGCATATCTGTGTAATCAGTTTCATATCGCTTCCACGTTCCATGCCTTTTTCCATTCCCTTTTGTTCTCCATCATTCCATATCATTTCACCCAGCACTGTCATACTTAATGCCTCCTTAATCTCATCCAATTCCACTCTTTTCAAAAACTTACAGGCAAAAGCATATAATACTGCCTCCATATGCTGCCTCTCATCTTTCGGGAGACAAGTATTTTCCCTGCCAAGTATTTTCGTTATTACAAGTATTCTATCCTTGATACTGCTTGTTCCCGCCATGAGCGGAGTCAATAACAGCGGAGCCAAATCTTCTTTCGTAAGAATACCGTCTACAGCCTTGATTCTTAATGCATCTATCAAGACATCCGCATTTTTCTGCTTCATCTGTAATGGAATAATGCGATAGGGATTGATTCCTTCCCTCAATTCACTATGTACCTTTATCGTCTTTCCGGAACATATGACATAAGTTACTACCGGTTTCTTATATACCATTGCCGTATGGGCATCATATACGCGAAAACGGCGCAAATCATCCGGACTGACTTCCACACTTTCAAATTCAAAATGTGCAAGTGTTCCATCGTCCATTTCAAATAAAATATCTTCTGTCTGCCTTATTGCTTCCAGCCGAATCTGCTCTGTCGGCAGCATCCGTAAAATTCTTTTCCCGATTTTGAAGTACGGAAGAAGCTCCTGTCCAAAATACATACTGGCACTTTTCAATGCCTTATCTTCCAATTGCGCTTTGGAATAATGATTCTCCATACCGCTCCTTTCTGCGCATATGGAAATCTATCTATATTATATGCTACAAATATACTTTAAGCAATGCACGATTCATCTTGTTATGATAACATATTCTAAAAATGATATTTTATAAACGGATATTTGTCCGAACCGGACAGTACCTGCAGAACTGCTCATTTTAGATTTTACATTATATAAAAATATAGAAATTGAACATTTAAACTTTGAAATATAGACAGATTTTCCATAATTCATTGCTTAAAGTGTTCTTATTGTAACAAACACTGTTAAAAAAAGCAATAAAAAATTTTTGTAACGAATCCCCATCTGCTTCGTCTAATCAACGAAAAGGCAAAAAAGGGAGGTGAATATGTCCATGGACTTCGACAAGTTATACGATGCCTATTACATGCAGGTCTACTCTTATGTAATGACACTTGTAAAAAATGCCCACTTAGCCGAAGAAATCACACAGGAAGTATTTTTTAAGGCCTTAAAATCTCATAAAACATATGCACATAAGTCAAGTGAACTCACTTGGCTATGTGCAATCGCCAAAAACAGTTGTATTGATGAAATGCGAAAACAATCCCACTTTCAGGAATGGGATGGCGAGCTGCCATCTGAGGACAGCGTGGAGCAGACGGTAGAAGATGAAACTGTTACCTTACAGATTCATCAAATCCTGCACCATATGGAAGAACCTTATAAAGAAGTATTTCAGCTGCGCATATTCGGAGAACTCTCATTCCAAAAAATAGGACAGATATTCGGAAAAACCGAAAGCTGGGCGCGTGTGACATATCACCGTGCCAAAATAAAAATACAGGAAAGGATGGAACAACATGAATCAAAATAGTATAAACAACTGCGAAATCATACAGGATTTACTGCCTTTATATCAGGATGGCATATGCAGCAATTCCAGCAGGCAAATCATTGAAGAACATCTTTTTACATGTCCGGACTGCAGTCTGCTGATGCAAAAACTGCAAAACAGCGAAATCGAAAAACAATTAGTTCAGGAAAAAACAAGTGTATTAACGACACATTCCAAAAAAGAGAAAAAAAGGACATTTACTATTGGTATTTGTACTGCAGGTATTCTCATGGTTCCCGTTATCGTCTGCCTTATATGCAATCTGGCTATCGGACACGGACTTGACTGGTTTTTTATCGTATTAACTTCTCTGTTGGTGACAGCTTCCCTCAGTGTCGTTCCGCTTATCACAGAAGACCATAGAGGATTATGGACTTTAGGCAGCTTTACCATATCTCTGCTTCTGCTGCTTCTCACAATCTGCATATACACGCGGGGAAGCTGGTTTTTCCTTGCCTCCATTCCCACCCTGTTCGGTCTGTCGGTTGTGTTTATGCCATATGTTATCTACTGTATCCCGCTGCCGCAATTACCGGCGCGTCATAAAGGATTACTGGTTATGCTCTGGGATACACTGTGGCTGTACGGTGTTATTGTGGTCTGCGGTTTTCATGCCTCCACACCGGACTATTGGCGTATTGCTTTAGAAATAACGTCTTACTGTCTCCTTTTGCCGTGGATATTATTTCTCATTATCCGCTATCTGAAAAGCAACGCTTTCATAAAGACCGGAATCTGCCTGCTGTTTGCAGGAATCTTCTCCTCCACGGTCAATAGTGTTATTGCGTTGATTTTGCGAGACCCGTTCCGCTATCCCTTTATCCGGAATGCGGATTTTATACAATGGAACGATGCTGCTTTCGGTGTTCTTACATCCGCCGCTACTCTTATTATTACCATACCGCTTGGCATTATCTTCCTTATCATCGGATATTGTAAAAAACAAAAATAGAAAAACAGGCTGTTCTGTCTTTTATGATAGAGCAGCCTGTATCTTTCTATTTTATTTAACCCAGTTCTTTAAATTCGCCCTCCGGAATCATAATATCAGCATCAAACTTTGTATTTTGGCCGGTCACTATTTTAATTCTATTATTTCCGCTTTTTACATCCAAAGTACTTTGAACAGGCTCTGCCATTTCGGAATCACACTCAGCAACAATCTCAACTTCTCCATCAGGATTTATGAATACAATTTTTGCACTGCCGGAAAAAACGTTTAATGTATATGTAATATCCAGCGTCATATCCTCTTTTACATCAAACACCCATATGGTATCCATACCCTCCATTTTCTCAACGTTTGCCGAAAAATGTCCATCCTCCAATGTCTGTTCATAATTAATCAAATTGTAAGTATTGGTATTGCTTGCTATCTTGGCATCATTATCATAGACTGCAAGCATCGGATTGGACGCACACCCTGTTATTAAGCAAACAGCCGCCAGTCCTGCTACAAATAATTTTTTTGTTTTCATAATATTCCTCCGTAATTTCTACCCTAATTTAATTTTTCCATTTACAATATCAGAAATAACCTCGACTAAAAATTCATGTTCTCTTTGCAACACTCTGTCTGCCAGTATTTCTGTTGTGTCATTTTCTAATACAGGCACTTTTATCTGCGCTACAATTTCCCCACTGTCATATTCTGCATTTACCCTGTGTATGGTAACTCCTGTTTCCGTTTCACCTGCGCTAATCACAGCATTATGAACATTAATACCATACATGCCCTTTCCGCCAAACTTTGGCAGTAACGCAGGATGAATATTAAAAATTCTATTATCATATTTTTCGAGAACCGAAACAGGTAATAATTTCATATATCCCGCCAGAAAAATCATATCAACATGGTATTTACCAAGAACATCCAATATTTTTTTCGCTAATAATTCTTCTGTTCCCTCTGTTTTTATACTTAGATGATATCCGTCTATCTTCTCTTTTTCAGCTCTCTGTAATGCCATTGAATCACTATTATTACTAATCACCACAGAAACATCAGCTTTTATTTCTTTGTTCTTACACCCGTCTATAATCGCCTGTAAATCACTGCCTCCATGCGATGCAAAAACAGCTATATTCATTTTGAACCTCCCTGAAAACCGGATTTCCTCCAGTGGCTTCTATCAAACTTGTATGAATCTTTAATATTTGTTCTTTACTTAAAATAATCATTTTGCAAGAACCTTATATGCTTCCATATTTTGTTTTATCAATCTCTCAGATATTGCAAAAACATCTTCATTACTGGAAACTTTTTCTTTTTCTGCTCTGCTGAAATCAATGACCAAGTATCTGGGCACGTTATTTTTCAGAATTACCGCCGTTCCATGTTCATCAACTACTTTGGTTACCTTTGAAAAATTTTGATTTGCTTCTGTGATTGAAATCATCGTATTTGTATCTATTGTCATTTTATATACACCTCTCTTCCAAGTATATTATATGCAAATTCTAGCTAGAAAACAACCTATTTTTA
>CAMWMM010000359.1 GCA_947175285.1 uncultured Lachnospiraceae bacterium | reverse complement strand
GCACAGGAAGAAGCAGAAGAGATTATGAAAGATGCCGGTAAGGAAATCATCGGTATGCTGATAGGCGAGGCGCAGGATCACATTGATGAGAAGCTTGAGGAAAAGATAGAAGACGCCAAGGAAAAAGAGAAAGAGAAGGAAGAACAGGAAGAAAAACTCGAAAAGCAGCGTTTAGAAAAAGAAGTACAGCAAGCACAGCTGGAAATCGAGCAGGAAGAAAGCAAAGAGGCAGAAGAAATAAAAAACGAGCAGCGTAGAAACGCAAGAAAACAGGCTGATTTGTTAGGTGAGGTGCAGGAGAATACAATAACACCATTTACCAATACTGCAGAGGCACAGGCGCAAATCAGGGCAATGTTACAGCGTATGAAGATTCTTGAGGAAGACCTAAAAGGTGTGAATGTAGATAAGAAGCTTAAGGGTTAAAAAGAAACAGCCGAAATTTTCAAATAAGTTTCGGCTGTTTTTATTATCATCAATTTTATTAGTTCTTATTTTTCTTATATTCAAGTGAAGCGGCAACAAACCCGCGGAATAACGGATGCGGTCTGTTTGGCCGGGATTTTAATTCCGGATGCGCCTGCGTTGCTACAAAGAAAGGATGCTCAGGAAGTTCGCACATTTCCACAATACGACCGTCAGGTGAAAGCCCTGACAATTTCATACCGTGTTCTGTTAAAACAGCGCGGTAATCATTGTTGACTTCATAACGGTGTCTGTGTCTTTCATGAATGGTCTCTTCTCCATACAACTGATACGCTCTGGAAGTCTTGTCCAGAACACAAGGATAGGAACCAAGGCGTAACGTGCCGCCGATATCCTCCACATCGTTCTGGTCAGGCATCAGTGCAATAACCGGGTGCGTGGTAGAGGGGTTCAGTTCAATGCTGTGCGCATCGTTATAACCAATAACATTTCTTGCATATTCCACGATGGATAACTGCATACCAAGGCACAATCCCAGATAAGGGATATGATGCTCTCTGGCATAACGGATGGAATGAATCATTCCTTCAATACCTCTGTCACCAAATCCGCCGGGAACAAGAATGCCGTTGACGTCTTTTAACATATCTGAAATATTATCTGCCGTTACCGTTTCGGAATCTATCCATTTGATATTGACAACGCAGCGGTTTGAAATCCCGCCATGCTTTAATGCTTCCACCACACTGATATAAGCGTCATGAAGCTGCGTATATTTTCCGACAAGGGCAATCGTAATTTCATCCGTAGGCGTTCTTAAAGATTCTACCATAGATTTCCAGTCGGCAAGATCAGGCTCCGGACAGTCCAGATTCAGACATTCGCATGCGACTTGGGCAAGATGTTCTTTTTCCATTGCCAAAGGCGCTTCGTATAAATATTCCACATCCAGATTTTGAAGGACATGGTTGCTCGGCACATTACAAAAAAGCGCAATTTTATCTTTTAATCCCGGCTCCAATGGATATTCGCTGCGGCATACAATGATGTCAGGACGGATACCCATTCCCTGTAATTCTTTTACACTTGCCTGCGTCGGCTTCGTTTTCATTTCCTGAGAAGCCCGCAGATAAGGAATCAGCGTAACATGAATTAATATAGCGTTTTCGCGTCCTACTTCATGCTGGAACTGGCGGATGGACTCTAAAAAAGGCTGACTTTCGATATCACCTACCGTACCGCCGACCTCAATAATGGCAATTCTGGTTTCCTCATCCGTAAAATTCCGGTAAAAACGGCTTTTAATCTCATTTGTAATATGAGGGATTACCTGTACCGTACCACCGCCGTAATCTCCGCGGCGTTCCTTCTGAAGAACGGACCAGTATACTTTACCTGTTGTTACATTAGAATTTTTATCCAGATTTTCGTCGATAAATCTTTCATAATGCCCTAAGTCCAAATCCGTTTCCGTACCGTCTTCCGTAACAAAAACTTCTCCATGCTGAATAGGATTCATCGTACCCGGGTCAATATTTATATAGGGGTCAAATTTCTGCATGGTTACTTTATAACCACGCGCTTTTAATAATCGTCCTAAAGATGCGGCCGTAATTCCCTTGCCAAGTCCGGAAACAACGCCGCCTGTTACAAATACGTACTTAACTGCCATGTCTTCCTCTTTCTTATCATATAGATGGTATTTTCACCCTATTATACAATGGCAGTGTAGAAAAAATCTACTGAAAAAGTAAATTTTGTGAAAAAACTTTAGAAATCTTTAATACTTGTGTCCACAAATTCATAATTATCTTATTGATTTATAGAAATGGGTTCCATATAATATAATAGGTATTATATAAGTTATAGAAAGTGAGGATTCCTCATCAATGGACAATAATCTAAACCAATATGACGGTAATTACAATAACGGAAATAATAATCCGAACAGAGGACCGGAGAATCAGGGCGGCGGACCGGGAAGCAATGGAAACGACCCTAAGAAGCAAAGTCTGATTATTCTGGTTGTCGCAGCATTGATTACTCTGCTCAGCATCAGCATGTTTATGAAGTTTTTAACCGGTTCGACAAATGAAGAAATCAGTTATAACGAATTTATCAACAAGATAGAAGAAGGGGAAATCGCGAGCGTTCTGGTAGAGTCTGACCGTATTACCATATATCCCAAACAGGCGAATCGTATGAATCCTTTCCTGTATTCTTACGGCAGCAATACAACGTATTACACGGGAAAGATGGAAGATGACGACACGCTTACGGCAAGACTGCTTGAGCATGATATAGAAATCAAAAAACAGGTGGCGGACAGCTCCAGCCTGATTATTACGGTGCTGTTGTATTATATTTTACCGATTCTGCTCATGTGGGGACTTTTAAGTCTTTTATTCCGTAAAATGGGAAAAGGCGGTCCGATGGGCGTCGGCAAAAGTAACGCTAAAGTATATGTACAAAAAGAGACAGGCATTACCTTTCAGGATGTTGCGGGAGAGGATGAAGCAAAAGAATCTCTTGTAGAAGTGGTGGATTTTCTGCATAATCCCGGAAAGTATTCCAAAATAGGTGCGAGACTGCCGAAAGGCGCTCTTTTAGTAGGACCGCCCGGTACAGGTAAAACGCTGCTTGCAAAAGCGGTGGCAGGAGAAGCGCATGTACCGTTCTTTTCACTGTCCGGTTCAGATTTTATCGAATTGTATGTGGGTGTCGGTGCATCCCGTGTCCGCGATTTGTTTAAAGAAGCGGAGAAAAATGCGCCCTGTATTGTATTTATTGATGAAATTGACGCTATCGGCAGAAGCCGTGATTCCAAATACGGCGGCGGCAACGAAGAGCGTGAGCAGACTTTGAACCAGTTACTTTCAGAGATGGATGGTTTTGACGGTAAAAAAGGAATTATCATTCTTGCCGCAACAAACCGGCCTGAAATATTGGATAAGGCTCTGCTTCGTCCGGGACGTTTTGACAGAAGAATTATTGTGGACAAGCCGGATTTAAAAGGACGTGTGGAAATTTTAAAGGTTCATGCAAAAGATGTTTTAATGGATGAATCAGTCGATTTGGATGAAATTGCGCTTGCAACTTCCGGCGCGGTTGGTTCCGACCTTGCCAATATGATTAATGAGGCGGCGATTAATGCCGTTAAAATGGGCAGGGAATTTGTCAGCCAGAAAGATTTGTTCGATGCGGTAGAACAGGTGCTTGTCGGAAAAGAAAAGAAAGACCGGATTATGAGCAAGGAAGAGCGTAAAATTGTTTCCTATCATGAAGTCGGTCATGCACTTGTCAGCGCTTTGCAGAAAAATTCGGAGCCGGTGCAGAAAATTACGATTGTGCCGAGAACAATGGGTGCGCTGGGATATGTTATGCACGTTCCGGAGGAGGAAAAATTCTTAGATACGGAAGCAGAGCTGCGGGACAGATTAGTCGGTCTTTTAGGCGGACGTGCGGCGGAGGAAATTGTATTTGATACCGTAACGACAGGTGCGGCAAACGATATTGAGCAGGCTACCAGCATTGCCCGTAACATGATTACCAGATTCGGTATGAGTAAAAAATTCGGGTTGATGGGACTTGCCACAGTGGAAAGCCAATATCTGGATGGCAGTGCATCCCTTACCTGCTCAGATGTGACGGCAGCGGATATTGATACGGAAGTTATGAAGCTTCTGCATGACAGTTACAAACAGGCGAAAAAACTTTTAAAAGCCAATCGTGAAATCATGGATAAGCTGGCGGCATATCTGATAGAAAAAGAAACTATTACCGGTAAGGAATTTATGAAGATTTACCGGAAAGAAAAAGGAATTCCTGAACCTGAGGAAGAGGAAAAGAATAAAGAGGAAACTGTGATTCAGAAAGAGCAACAGCCGGAAGAGACGCAGGCAGGCGGACAGGCAGTTAATCAACAGCAGCAGGAAATACCCGCACAGCCGCTAAATCAGCAGCAGCCGGAAATTCCGCCGCAGAGAGAAGCCACGCAAAACACTCCGAATGTCGGCTTATTTTCACAGGCGTTTGCACACTATACGGGGCAGACGTCACAGACTGCACCGCAGCAGGAGGAGAAAACGGCACAGCCTGAAACAGAAGAAGCACCGACGGATAAGCAGGAAACAGATGGTGGAGACAGCAATGTTTGATATAGCGGAAGAATTAAAAAAACTCCCGAATAACCCGGGAGTTTATATTATGCACGATGCAAATGACACGATTATCTATGTTGGTAAGGCGGTCAATCTGCATAATAGAGTGCGCTCTTATTTCCGTAAAATCGTAGGACGCGGTCCGCAGATTGACAGGATGGTGGAGCAGATTGCCCGTTTTGAATATATTGTGACGGATTCGGAATTGGAAGCCCTTATTCTTGAAAACAATCTGATAAAGGAACATTCACCGAAATATAATACCATGTTAAAGGATGATAAAACTTATCCTTATATTAAAGTAACGTTGGGAGAAGAATATCCGCGCATTTTATTTTCAAGAGAAATTAAGAAAGACCGCTCCAAATATTTCGGACCCTATACGAGTGCCGCAGCGGTAAAAGACACCATTGATTTAATGAATAAGTTATATCAGTTAAGGACATGTAACCGGAAACTGCCGAGAGATATCGGACTGGAACGTCCCTGTTTAAATTATCATATTAAACAATGTCTTGCCCCTTGCCAGGAGTATATAAGCAAAGAGGACTACAGGGAACGTGTAGAGCAGGCTCTGGATTTTTTGAATGGGAATTATAAACCGATTTTAAAGGAGCTTGAAGAAAAGATGCAGGAAGCGTCTGAACAGCTTGCGTTTGAGGAAGCCGTTCGTTACCGGGATTTATATAACAGCGTCAAAAGTGTGGCACAGAAGCAGAAAATAACAGACAGCGACGGAGAGGACAAAGATATTATCGCGCTTGCGAAAGATGAAAGCGATGCAGTCGTACAGGTCTTTTTTATACGGGACGGAAAGCTGATAGGCCGGGAACATTTTTATATGATGCGTGTGGCGGGATATGACAGAGCGCAGATTCTATTGGATTTTGTCAAACAATTCTATGCGGGAACACCTTATATTCCCAAAGAGCTG
>CAMWMM010000358.1 GCA_947175285.1 uncultured Lachnospiraceae bacterium | reverse complement strand
CGAGCATTTGCAGTTGAATGAAGAGAGTATCTGGTATGGCGGCCCGGTGAATCGTCTGAACCCGGATATGAAGGAAAATCTGCCTAAAATCAGGGAATTGATTTTCAGTGGAAGAATTGCAGAGGCAGAGAAACTGATGTGGTTTACCATGTCCGGCTGTCCAAACGGTCAGCATCCTTATCAGACTTTAGGAGATATGACCATTGATTTTGATGCCTTTGGAGAGCCGGGGGAGATTACGGACTATCGCAGGGAATTGGATTTAGAGCAGGCTCTGCACCGGGTTTCTTTTCGTAAAAACGGGGTGTGGTATCAAAGGGAAACTATCTGTTCTTACCCGGCAAATGCAATCATCATGCATATCACGACACAGACCGGAGGAAAGATTGGTTTCTGGGCAGGTCTGGACAGGTGGAAGTTTTTTGACGGTATAGAGAAAACCGCTGCCAATGAGATTTATCTACATGGAAATCTGGGCAGGGGGGGATATGAATTTGCAATGAAGCTGCGGGCAGAAGTCCGGGGCGGCAGTGTGAAGACTGTGGGGGAGCGTCTGGTGGTAGAAGATGCGGAGGAAGTAACGCTGTATTTTACGGCGGATACCACCTATCATTATACAAAAGAAGAAAAGCAGGCGGCTCTTGACAGGATTCTTGGACAGCCCCCGACAGACCGGGGAAGCTGTCTTATGGATATAGAAAACCGCTCATATTATGAGGAGCAGGAATGGTGGATGCAGCATGGATTGCAAAAGCTTTTGCGTGACCATATGGATGAATGTTTGGATAAAGCACAGGGAATGGGCTGGGAAAATCTGTTAGATGTCCATGTGGAGGATTACCAAAGTTTGTATGGAAAAGTGGAACTTCATTTAGAGGGAGAGGAAGAAGGGGACAAACTTCCTACTTGTAAAAGAGTACAGCAGGCGGCTGAGCAAACAGCGGATATCGGACTGAGCAAGCTGTATTTTGATTATGGAAGGTATCTGTTAATCGCCTGCAGCAGAGAAGGAACCCTGCCCGCAACCTTACAGGGTTTGTGGAATAAGGACATGACCCCGCCCTGGGATTGTAAATACACCATCAATATCAATACGGAGATGAACTACTGGCCGGCAGAGAGTTGTGGTCTTTCGGAATGTCATCTTCCGCTGTTTGAATTGTTAAAGAAAATGGTGCCGGACGGCAGGCGGACGGCACGGGAGATGTACGGCTGCAGGGGATGGGTATGCCATCACAATACGGACATTCACGGAGATACTGTGCCTCAAGACCTCTGGATTCCGGGAACTTATTGGGTTATGGGGGCGGCATGGCTGTGCACGCATCAGTGGACTCATTACCAGTACACGAAAGACATGGCATTTTTACAGGAACAGTTTCCCATTATGTGTGAGGCAGCGCTGTTTTTCCGGGATTTTCTGGTAGAACATGAAGGGTATCTGGTGACTTGTCCTTCCGTTTCCCCGGAGAATACCTATATTTTGCCAAATGGTGAAAAAGGAGCAAACGGATACGGTGTGACCATGGACAATCAGATTCTGCGGGATTTGTTTGGACAGTGTGAGGCGGCATATCAGGAACTTATGCAGGCGAAAGCTTTGACAGAAGATGTAAAAGCGGCGTTGAAAGAAACACAGATTGATGATATAGCGCAGTTCATTGAAATCTTGGGAGAGATGCGGGAGCGGTTAAAACCCACACAGATAGGACCCAGAGGAACGATTTTGGAGTGGCAGGAGGATTATGAAGAGTGGGAGCCGGGGCATCGGCATATTTCCCATCTTTACGGATTGCACCCCTCTGAACAGATTACTATAGACGGTACGCCGGAACTTGCCGCAGCAGCCAGAAAGACACTGGAGTTTCGATTGTCTCACGGCGGCGGGCATACGGGCTGGAGCAGGGCATGGATTATTAACCATTATGCGAAGCTGTGGGATGGGGAAACTGCATACTATCATTTACAGCAGCTTTTTGCCAATTCCACTTATCCGAACTTGTTTGACAAGCATCCGCCGTTTCAGATTGACGGTAATTTCGGGGCGGCAGCAGCCATTGCCGAGATGCTCATACAGAATACGCAGGAACGCATAGTGCTTTTGCCGGCACTGCCGTCTGCATGGAGAAAGGGCAGTATAAGGGGACTTCGCTTAAAAGGCGGCGCTTCTATCGACCTGTCATGGGAAGATGGGAAGTTATGCAGATGTGAGATTACCGCAGACAAAGCCTTCCATAGTATACTCTGTCTGGGAGAAAAGAAACGGGAGATAAATTTGCAGGAAGGAGAGAGAATAACGTATAATGATTTTTGAATATGAGGAAATAAAAGAAGGTGTAGAAGAAGATTTTGGCTTAGTAGAGAATATTTGTATTCACGTTTTATTGGTCTTAAATAACGAAAAGAATCATTACAAAATGGGATAGTATGTATGGGTACAACCTTATCACAGGAGAGACAAAAATGAGTACGAGTTTTGATATATTTCCAACAAATAAGAAAAAACCTAATTGTAATGAGATAATTAAGTACTCTGTACAGTTATTTAGTGAATTTTTGAAAAAGGAAAAGATATCGCAGGATATTAATATTATTACCAAAGCGGTGACTTTGAATAATGAAGTATATACTAATAATCCTACTTTTTTGGCTTTGGAGGAAAATTGTTGTACAGTATTTAATCTGAATGAGGAAGGTGCAGTGTATGTATTTTACCGTGAGTTAACGGAGATAGATAAAGATTTTTGGAATGAAGAATTACAGGAAAATAAGAATGCTCAATCTATGAAAGAAAAGATAGAAGCTAATTTAGAAATAGGATATTGTTGGAATGTTAAAAGAACAGTGGGACAACCCGCCATAGTAAGTTTATACTATGGTTTTCTGGCAATAGCAATAGCTGTTTTAACGGATGGAATTATCTATTCAGATGATGGTGCATGGGATTATTCAAGGTTTCCTATCGAGGGCTGGAAATTTAAAACAGAATATCTAAATATTGAAAATATAAGTGATGATAATGTAAAATATAGTGTCGAAATGTGGATTGATATGTTGAGGCATAGTTATGGAAAAAAATAAAATATCAAAAATAGAAGCATTATTATACGATTCTACTAATGCTGTAGTGAAAACAATTATTTCACAAACCGAAGACCGGGAAATTTTATATGTATATACATATAATTATAATTGGGACAATGGATTTGAAATTCCGCAAACAATTCTGGATAATGAGAAATGTGATTTGAGCATAGCATTATTAATTTTTTATAGTGCTGATGGATTAAGATATTTAGTAGATAAATCCCAGGATGCGAATTTACCGCAATGGTCTTCTTTTATAAAGAAATTATATGATACGATTTTGGAGAGAAAATATCATAAAGGAGAAATTGAATTTAAAGTGCCGTTGTCGAAAGTTCAATTATATAAATTGAAAAAAATGCTGACAGAGCAGGAAATGATATTTATCGAAAACATAGAAGGAAAATGTTTGGATATTGATTTATAGGTTTCAACTCTATTATAGCATTTTCTTAAAAAACAAAAGAAGGAGACTAAAGAAATGAGTAAAGTATTTGAAGATGAGTTTATGGATTTGCAGTCAGGATTAATATCACTATGTTTAGAAGTAGTGGAAGAAAAAGTCAGCAAAGTTTATGCATATTGCTCTAATGAAAAGAAGAGTAAAATGTTTAATGCTTTTTTCGATGTGAATGGAGAAATAAAAACATTAAACCAACTAGGAGTACCGAAAGAGTTATCGTTTGAATTTTTGAGGACAGGTACAGAAGATTTGGAAAAAGTAGATGGTATTTGTGCAAAACACAATATGCCGGTTCCAACTGAGATGAAATTGTATTATGATGTAAAATCAGGAAAGTTTGATGCGGAATATAAATATGAAGAGATATGCTCAGCAAAAACCGGAAAGAGTGCGGGAGAAGTATTTATAGAATGGGTTTCAGAATTAAGGGGATAAAAGATTGAAAAGTGGAATTAGTTTTTCTGTTCTTTTGTTCACAAAATGTTCATTTTATGTTCGTTGTGCGTTCTGCTGTATTGGTATATATTATAGATAAGAAATCTGATTGATTTCTAATATTGTCGCCGGGACTGTATATCGGCGTAATACAAAAGGTACAGGTGTGAATATTTCCCGCCTCCCAGATAGGCGGCCAATAAATGCTGGGGTTTAGATTAAAAGCTCTACTGATAAGTAGGGCTTTTCTTTTATCTATTCACAAAGGAAAAGTATGATAGAAAATAAACTATATTTTATCAAAGATGAATTTTTTGAAAAATATTATTGTGAAGATAATAAACCAAATAAGGCAATGGATAAGAACGGTGAACATAAACGTCCCTGCTATTATGCCTTTAAAGAAAATGATATTTATTGGATGATTCCGATATCTTCAGAAATTGAGAAATACGAATATGAATATAAAAAGTCAATGAATAAATATGGAATGTGCGATACAATTTCTTTTGTATATGTAAAAGGTAATAAAAATGCTGCATTAATACAAAATATGATTCCCATAACTGAAAAATATATTGAGAATATTTATACATATTTAGGTACAGATAAGCCAGTAGAAATAAGTGATAAGAAAAAGAAAGAGCTAAATGCAAAGGCAAGGAAGGTTGTTAGATTTGCAAGAAATGGGAAAAAGCTAACATTTACACCTATACTAGAATTTGAAAAAAGATTACGTAAAGAGAACGAAGATGCAAATATTAGATGATAAAGATAAATATTTAAATTATTATATGGATAGCATTCATTTTTTGGGGGATTTGCAAATTAGTGCGATTAAAACTATGGTGCAGTATAAAGGGCAGGGTGCAGAATACATTTCATGCTCTTTTGATCCTAATGACGAAGACTATAAAGACGGGTATGTAACACTATATTTCTGGAAACCTGCGGTAGAACAAGATACGATGGTATTTATTGATAATAGTACTTTTTATAAATATTTAGTGGAAGTTAGCGAAAAACATATAGAAAAAGAGCCGCAAGTAAAAGAAGAATTAGAAAGCTATTTACAGCAGCTAAAAACAGAACTTAAAGTTTAAAGAGAACGACTAAAGTAATACGATGGAAGTGATATTATTGCCCCATTTTTTTGTCGGGAATATCAAATGCAGGTAGATGAGAAGTTTGACGGTATATGGTTCAGTATCATAAAGGTACATGATGATTCCACAGAGTATGTATTGTGGTGGCATGAAGATTGGGGGAATTCCATTAAAGTAAGACGAGATAAAAAATTAATGTTAGAATTAGAGCAAAGACTTGAAGTTTTAGTTGGTAAATTGAATGAAATGATGAAGTCATAGCGAGATACGTAGAATTACACATAATGATTTTTAATGCCTATAGGGATTATAAAGCGGAGCAGAACGTCAGATAGGAGACAACGATTAATGCTTAAAAAGGAAGAGTTTTTACAGTTACGTACATCATATATAGAAATAGGAAAGCTGGTGCAAAAGCATGGTGTGTATTGCGGTG
>CAMWMM010000357.1 GCA_947175285.1 uncultured Lachnospiraceae bacterium | reverse complement strand
GTAGATCTCCCTGCCAGTAATGATATTCTGCAAAAAAGCACAAAAAGCAGGAATCCTTCCTACATTTCCGATAAAGACAAAGAATCCCACAAAAGTAAAAAGCAGGGAATAATCTACTTTCACAAGCACCTGCCTGTCTGTCGCAAATATCACGAGAAAAACTACAAAAAAGACTGCCTCCCACGGCAGTATATGTCCTACTGTAAATAGACAGAGTATAAACAGGATAAGATAGGTCACAAGCAGATATATGGCTGCTTTTCCACCATTCTCCTTCTGTACAGATGCCGCCTCCAGTTTCAGATCCTGTGGAAATGCACCGCCCTGTATCAGCCCCCATCCTGTCAAAAGTACTAGGGATAAAGCTGTATATGGCAGCATCAGCATCACGAACTCACGGACAGAAAGCCCTGCTTTCCCATAAAGATATAAGTTCTGCGGATTGCCAACCGGTGTGAGCATACTTCCCAGATTCGCCGCGATCGTCTGCATCACTACAACCGGCAGGAGTAACCGCTTTTTCTGTTCTTCCCCCAACAAATTCAAAACCGTAAAGGTAAATGGCACAAAGGTGATCAGAGCAACATCATTTGTGATTAGCATACTTGAGAAAAAACAGAGCAGAACCAGTGTCAAAGCAAGACTCCGCCCGCTGTTTACATATCCAAGGAGCTTCTGGGCTATCCATTTAAATATCCCTATCGTCTGCAATCCTGCCATGACACTCATAAGGCAGAACAGGATTGCCAGTGTCCTAAAATCAATATATCCCAGATACCCTCTGTCTGGCGGCACAAAAAATGCTGAAACTACCGCAAGCATGACCGAAACACACAGTACGGTTTCCTTTTTCAAAAAAGCAGTGAATTTATTTATCATTCTAATACTCTCCATACGTTTTGCTATTGGCAATGTGTACCTTACAAGAAAATTAAGTATTGTCTTTCAAACATGTCTTGTCCAGTATATCATCTAGCAAGAGTCTTATCAATGATATATCACAGGTTTTGTATACAAAATTTCTATTTACCACAATATGCACATTTCTTATGGCATTTTACATTTACATATTTCCATTTACAAGTTTTTCTAAAACGGAATATATCTGAATCTATTTCTATAGACCTCGGCTTTATTTCAATTGGCACAGATACTTCTCCCTTGTTGATACAGACATATTCTGCATTTTTGTTCCCTGCGGTCATCTGCCAAAAAGGATATTTGATAATTCCGGGGGTATTATAGCCAACACCTAATTCTAAAAACAGGATTCTGCCTTTCTTATGTGTATCAAGAAACTTCTCATAATAGCCGGCATGAATGTCCCATCCTTCATCCTGCACAAAAGAAGCATCTGCCCGGAGGTTCATGCTCATAGGTTTGTGGCATCTCGGGCAATAAGGAACTAACTCAGAGGGAATCATCATTTTGGGCATTACACCTTCTGGTAATGTCAATATACCGTTTTCGCTGAATACATAGCCTTGGGCTTCCACCATTTTGCGGACGGTATCTTCGTTTTCATATGTCATATGATGACACGGATCACTGCACTGGAATAAACCATAATCACCCTGGGTATAGAATAACCTGCGCTTATCAAATCCGGCTCTCTGGAAACAATGGTCTACATTTGTTGTCAGCACAAAATAATCCTTGTCTTTTACCAACTCAAACAAGTTCTCATAGACGGGCTTTGGTGCATTCATGTAGCGGTTGATGTAAATGTATCGGCTCCAATACGCCCAACGTTCTTCCAGACTATCAAAATGATAAAAACCACCTTCATACATATTTTGAAAATGGTATTTTTCAATAAAGTCCTTAAAGTACTGCTGAAACCTCTCAGGAGCTGTAGGAAAATAAGTGATACAGATTGCGCAGGATATTTCTTCGAGGGTGTATATCAAAAAACGTAGGCGTAGTGGGCTACGGCGAGGCTTTTTGCCAATTGCAAATGCAATTTACAATCGGAGAAATAGACAAGCCAAGATGTGTCAGTTATTTTTCTACAGATCCTCACCGCTGTAGGTAAATCCAGCAGACGTGGAAAGTCCCGCTCCTGCTCCGATCATGACCGCATCTGTATTTTCAATCTTTTCTCTTAGCAGTTCAATTTTCTCTGATATGGTCATATCATCCTCTCCTTTTAATTGCTTCCACGGGGCACTTTTCATAACAGTTTCCGCAATGCAGACAATGTTCCTGCACAATCTGGAACGGCTTGCCAGATATGATACATCTTTGCGGACAATTCTTCATACACTTACCACAGCCGATACAGTCTTGTGAGATATAATAGCCTTTTTCCGTTACCGCCGCATTTCCTATGACATAACTCTCACGGAAAATTGGATTGACACCGAGATTGAAATATTCGATTTCTGCATTTTTGATACAGAACACAATGCCAATTTCCCTTGTATTATCCGGATAAATATTTGACAAATACGGCTGTTCTTCAAAGATAAGATCAATCCATTTTCTTTGCTCATGATCAGATATTTTTTCCACCTTTGCAGAAAGCCTTATCATTTCCTTATATTTTGTATATCCCAATATCTGAACATTACCATCTGACAACAATTCTTCGCAAAAGGCTTTACCCCTCGCTGTAAAAAAATACATGGATTGCTGTTCATAATGAATTGCACTGATATTCCTTATCTGCGGTTTTCCGTATTGATCTACTGTTGCAAAGTTTAGCACTCCGACATATTGCAGCTTTTTTAAACAGGTTTGCGCATCCATAACTTTACACCTCGGAATTTAATCTATAATCATAAATCGATTGTCTTTTCTTGGTTTCATCGGGAGATAATCACCGTCACAATATCCCAGTATTACAAAGCAGCGGACCACGTCTGTATCAGGTATACCCCACTCTTTTAACAGCGCCCTTCCTGCTTCATTGTCAAAGGTTTCTTCCCCTCTTGCAATAATGCACGATGCAATGCCTAAATCTGCAGCTTCAAGTACCATATTTTCCGCGCAGCAGAATGCATCCGGAATACTGTATAAAAAGTTCTTCGGGCCAAAAATAACACATACTGATGGTGCTCCATAAAAACCGTTTTTTATTGTCGGATCATCAATGGTACTTGGCTGTTCCGAGGAAACATATCCTCCTGCAAGTTTGCTGCGGTCAAAACGTGCAAGGTTAAGCCTGCCGATTTTCTCAGCTAATTCTTTGTTATGGACAGCAACAATCCTTGCCCGCTGTCCGCCTCCTGCGTTTGGTGCATATAATCCTGCCTCAATAATTTTTTCCAAATTTTCCCTGTTGATCTGCTTATCCAGATATTTACGGATAGACCTTCGTTTTTTCATTACATCTAAAATATCCATATTCATTCCCCATTCTTGGCTAAAACGCCTTGAGAAGAACGCCAAGGACAGGCGTTCTTCCGTGTGAATAGATTCCGCTTTGCGGAATCTATTCACACTTTCCAGCATTGTGGATCAGGCGCATACATATTTCCGGTATAGCCATGAGCCACAGCCGGACATCCCCTGCAGAACCCACGAAGTTCACATTTGTTACATTTTTCAAGTTTATCAAAATCCCGGTACTCTTCCATATCTGCACTCATAAAAAGGTCATACATGGAGGTATCGAATACATTTCCTATTTTACTTTCCATTCGTCGACAGGCATATACATCACCTGTCGGGAGAATTGTCATGTGGCTGATCGCACAATGACAGCCGTCATATATCATTTTCTTATCTGCGTTTTCTGGTATTTTAAAAATCCCTTTTTCATACAGAAATAACGTCCATAAATGGTCTTTTAACTGGAATGTGGTGTGTCTGTCTCTATATTGTTCATATTTCGCCCAGCATTTCTCCAGAAATTCCCTATATTCAAGTGGCGGTATATGGTACGATTCTGCTTTCTGCCCGCTTGTAGGGCAGTATCTTCCAAATGCAAATACATCAACATCTTTATCCACTACCAAATCGATCATAGCGGGAAACTCATCTTTGTTGGCACAGGATACCGTAGACATGACCGCGCAGTACATACCTGCTTTTTTGATACAGTCAATCTTTTCGATCGTAATATCAAAAGAGCCTGGTTTTCTGAATCTGTCATGCGTTTCTCTCATTCCGTCCAACGAAAGCTGATACTTCCTACATCCATACGCATAAAGCCTCTTACACACCTCATCTGACAAATGGAACGGATTTCCTAAAATACCAAAAGTAATATGATGTGTTTTCAACAGTTCACAAAGTTTCCAAAAATCTTTATGTAAAATCGGATCACCACCTGTAATGTAAAAATATGGTGTGCGT
Organism: uncultured Lachnospiraceae bacterium; assembly: GCA_947175285.1. The sequence continues at coordinate 1,264 of CAMWMM010000357.1, read as the reverse complement.
CCTAATCTTTCACACAGATCCATACAGCTTGAGACGACTGTTTCCATTTTCTCATACTTCATCTGTTTCAGGCAGATATGGTTATCCTCAGAAAAAATATAACAATGCTTACATCTTTGGTCGCATTCATCTGTAATATGCCATTGGAACGCAAAGTATGGTTTCATCCTGGGTAATCCTCCTGACTTTTTGGTTTGATATCATCATGGACACACCAAAAGCTGTGTCCATGACCGTATTGATATGTTCTGTGACTTGTAAAACGAAATTTACTTCGATTCTGGATCGCCTGCCCCGCAAGCTGAGCCACAAGCTGATGCCGGCTTTTCCTCAGGCTTTGGATCTGCTGCTCCGCAAGCTGAACCACAGGCCGATGTCGGTTTTTCCTCAGGTTTTGGGTCTGCCGCCCCACAAGCTAAACCACAGGATGTTGCTGCAAACGCAGCGACGTTTTTAAGATTACTCATGATTGTTACCTCCTTCATTTGTCTGCTTGATTTTCTGACCTCTTTGGTCTATACTTAGTATAAATTGCAGTATTCAAAAATAGAAGTACGCACTATTATACCCTTTCTCTGCATTCCGAAAGTCATGTATTCGCCCCGACCGATTGCTTCCAGCACCTGAAGATCACGTTCCGAGAAAAAATTTAGCACACGATAAGAACGACCTTTTTCCACAATGGAACCGGTGGTCTTCGTAAGTTTTTCACTCCTGTTGCTGTGGTCATCGAACGATGAGACGAATTCCAGGTACCGATAGTTTGCGGCTTTCATAATTGTAAACAGCTGGTACAGGCTGTAAATACTTTTTTCAACGGAGCCTTTTGTTCTGATGAGCTGCCGTCCCTGTGTTTCACTTTCCGTTTTACCCGGAAAGTACTGATATCATTGTAGATGCTTTCTATCCGTAAGACACAGCCAAAATAGTGGAGACATTTTCTCTGGTCAAATTTAAGGAATGTCTTCCCCGTGGTCTTGTCATGCCATGTTTTTTCTTTATTGTACTTGAAAAGTGGAGGAAATGCAAAAACTTTTCTGGTTTTCCTGGGTTAGGGTATAGACTGATTATATCATGCAACGAGAAAAAGGTGGTTATTGTTAGCCATATTTTTTCATTTTTTGTAAAAGCGAGGGAAGGAAGATGACCAAAACAGTCATTTTCCTTCCCTCATTGAACTATCTATTTCCGACAGCCCCCTTTACTTTAACTAGTACATCGTTTTTTTAATACTCATATACTATAAAGACCGCTTTTAACCAGC
>CAMWMM010000356.1 GCA_947175285.1 uncultured Lachnospiraceae bacterium | reverse complement strand
CCTGCAGGACATGTCCAAATGTACCCGTCTGTCAAATGCATTAAGCTTATCTTTCCCACCTTTTTTGTCTATACTGGCCGGATATCCCTTTTTCTTTTTTGTCAACTTCTTACTCCCGTATGTCCTTTAGGAACTATCCGGAAATAACCAGTGAAGCCGACGCAGGATAAAAGTTACTATATAGCTTACAAAGATAATCTGAAAAATTTGCAGATACTGCAGACTGTGACAGAATTGTTTGATACAGCAGATAAGTATTTAGCCATGTCCGTTTTGACAGGTCAGGTTCAGGAGTTATTAACTGACAGTTCTTTCCTCCGTCGAACTATACCTGTAAGGCAGGACTGTTTCAATAAATGTGTAATAAGTCTTACGCTGGCTGTAAAAAGTTGCATATATGTGCTGGTCAGTTCAGTATTTGGACTGAAAATGCAGCTCAAGAAAACTGGAATGCATCTGGCGTAATCGCCAAAAATCCCTTCCAGCTATAAACTCCAAAAGGGATTTTTATAATACAGTTATATACAATTGGATTTCTCCCGCCAATGGTGGCGATAGTGCAGACAGCATCTTCAGAACAGATTTTTTAACAAACCTGCTGACATATACACTGAAATGAACAGTACAAAAGAGCACTCTGAAATATCAAGCTTTTTGCTGTTATACTGACGCTATAATATAACCATAAAACTGTTAAAGGGAGTAGGTTTATATGATAATGAAAAAGTCCAAGTTTACGATTCGTGTAGAAGATGAAATATTGAAAAAATTCCGTTATGTCGCGGAATATAATGCACGTTCCGCAAACAGGGAAGTGGAATTTCTTATGAGAAAACGAATCACTGAATTCGAGAAAGCCCATGGTAAAATAACATTGGAATCATCTTTTCCAGAATGAAATCCTGAAATATCCGTTTTCCACTCCTTTTGAATATTGTATTTTTAGAACACCCTGCCACTAAACAAAGCTTTTCTATAGGCTCTGTTCCGCCGGCTGTACAAAACTGTTTTTTGAAAGACTGTGCAGTAAAAACAATTATTTCACAGCAGTCTTATTTGTACATAGCGCATTTGCTTGATTTAGTAAAAATGTACCAATCACTGTTATAGAAAAAGTAAGCGAAGACACACAACAGACTATGCTTAAACGGTATAGCCATATATTTGAAGGAGAGGAACGGCTTGTATTACAGGCATTGACCAAAGTTACAAAGTAACAATACAAAAAGGGCGGTCATCCGCCCTTTTGTGTTATGCTAATGCCATAAGCAGTGCATACAAATCTTTCATGCCCTGCTGGTAAACTATCCGCTCGGCATTGGCATCTGTTTCGCTCGCCGCCGTTATATAATCATCAAACAGTTCTTTTTGCTGGTCGGTCAGGAGTTCCATAAGTTTATCATGTACTACCCTTTCATGCAATTTTGCCGCCTCATACTCCTCATCGCAATTCATTATCCGGCTTATCCTGCCTTCCGTCAGGGATTGTGTTACCATCTCAAAAATCTCATTGTCCATCTTGCTAATGCTCCTTTCATGTTTGTATTTAGTTACCTATCCACTATATCATGATGCGATATTTATCGCAACATAAATTTTCGCTACATAAATTTTCGGTCTGCAAAATTTCGTTCCGTTTAGAGATAATATAGGCAGACGGAGGTGATAAAAATGATTGACTATTCGCCACTTTGGAAGATTATGGACGAAAAGGGAATATCGCAATATTTTCTAATTCAACACGGAATTGCAGGCAAGACGATATACAACATGAAAAGAAATTGCTATATTTCAACGGCAACTGTGGAAAAACTATGTAAACTCATAGACTGCACGCCAAACGATATTCTAAAATTTATCGATTAGTCGTTTATTTTGGTGTGAAAAAAGGTTTTTCTATGTAGCTGTGTATTTTTTATTATTAAGAATCCCTATTTTTCAATACCTGTGCATACCATTTGGCTTGTGTTACCATATCCAGTAACATAGGCGGAATATGGACAGCCAAAACTTTTCAATCGCGCAAAAGCCCCTGTGGGGGCTTTTCTTTGTATTCCTCTACTATACCTCCATGGGGTGCAAGAATCTATACAGTTAATTATCTGCTGCATCCACGACAAAAAATCCCTTTCGGTTTTGTATGTTCCGGAAAGGATTTCTATTTTTCCATATGAAGTTGTAAATATAGCTGGGCTTTTCCTGCCAGCATAAAGACTGCAATAATGCAGATGCTTGAATAGACTGCGTAAGCATATCCATTATATCCCAGATACCACAGCCCAAGAAACACTGCTGCCTGCAGGATTACTATAACTCTTGCCCGCCTGCCAAAATGCTTCTTTTCTGCATGGTCGAGTTTTCGTTTCTTACTGTGCATTGGACTTAATGCTATTATGATTCCTGCTGCTGCCGCCAGTGTAAGCAGCACTACCATGACAGACATTCTGACAAACAGACTACCCGTATTCACTGGAATAAACAGCACAAAGCTTGAACTGATATAGCACAAAAGGCTGCTGTCGCAATGATAGCCGCCAGTAAAGCTCCGGAGCGTCATAAAGGACAGGGTAAATATGCACACTACCAGAAGCTGCTCTGTGAACAGTCCGATCAGGAATGCTGTTGTAATATTTATCAGTATGATAATTCCATTCCTTACCCCGAACTGGTATATCCCCTGCTCCTCTTCCCCTATGATATTCCGCTCCACCATACGGCGGCTAAGCCACCCCGACATGCTCAAAACCTCCTCAGCTTTTTTGCGTTTTCTGGTAATTCATCCTGTCCCAGAAACCACATACAGCAGTGGTTTACTGCAAGTCCGGTCACTGCAAGTGCCATAAATGCTATCACTTTCATCACACTGTCGCTTACTCCGTACAATATATTTCCACATTTCTTCATGGAAACACCTCCTATATTTGATGCTTCCACTCTACCATCTGCTGCAAAAAATACAAGCTGTCTGTAATAAGTCTTACGTTAGCTGTAATAAGTTGCACTTTTTTACTCTAACTGGGCTATCCCTGTCAGCAGGAGCTTCGCCTCAAATATACTACCCTGATCTTCCAAAAGAACAGTTCCCCCATACTTTTCTGCCACCCTGCGGACAGTACGGATGCCCCTGCCATGCTTTCTTTTGTCTGATTTAGTAGTGACAAACCCTTTGTTTTCTTTCTGTACTTTGCTATTCCTTACCAGAATAAGCAGGTTACCGCCCTGATATTTTGTCTCAAAATCAAGGATTTTTTCTTCCTGTCCTGACTGACAGCATGCTTCGATGGCATTGTCCAGCAAATTTCCATACAATACACCCATGTCTCCTGCCTCAATGGCGATTTTCTTTGGAATAAACGCCTTAATATCGACTTTTATCCCGTTTTCCCTTGCCTTTGCCGCCTTGATCTTCAGTATGGAATTTAAGACCGGATTTGCTGAATGGATGATCTCTTCTGTCAGGCTGATGTCATCCAGCATCTGATTTAGTGTCGCCATCACCACGCTGCTGTCCCCATGCCCTGCGGCATCATAAAGCGTTGAAAGCCGGTTCTTCATGTCGTGCTTGATATCCTGTATCTGCTCCTGATACCGCTCCATATCCGCATAATACTCCTTCCAGTAGGCAGTCTCACTTAGAACCATTTCCTCCTCATGCCTTTTCTCCGCCATGTCTGTATATCTTTCTATCATCAGGAATACCAGATAATTCATTATGATGATGGTAAAAATAATGCTCATACACAATGTGGCAGTCTGTGTTGACAACAGTTCCTGTGCCACCTCGATCAGCAGGAAACAGCCCATAAAACTTGCAATCGGGATAAGGACCAGCATATAGACTACTTCTTTTGGCATTGCAGATATCCGCAGGCTCTTTCCCATTTTGAACCGGCAGAACACTTCTATCAGGACCGCCCGGAACAGTTCCATGGCAAACGCTGTAGAATAATATAATATTGCCTCATTCTTTACCTGGTTTTTCTCAAAAAATGTGTAAATGACATATCCTGCCGGTTCTGCAACAGCTACAAGCCCCATATACATCAGCACTATAATGACTTTTGCCGATGCCTTTTCCTCATACTGACATATGAAAAGCCCTAATATCACTGCCATTGCTATCAGATTCAGCCAGTTGATACCCATCTGGTTAATCAGGCTCCCGGCTGCCTCACTCACTACTAACAATGCAATAGCAAATTCCACGGAAGTCTTCCGTTTCCCTACAAAAGCTTCCAGCGCCCTCCAGTAAATGCACAGGTCAAAAATGTTTATTACAAACCGAATCCCGTACTCCACCATTTCACATCCCTCCCTGCACGAATGCCATGTGTTTTTCTGCAAGGCTCTTACGGTATCCCCTGGTGACAGCAAGTTCCTGGCCATCCGAGAGACACACTGTTCCGCTCGAAACAGTCTTCACATGTTTCAGGTTCACAATAAAGGAACCGTGTATGGCAGCAAACATCCTGCTGTCAAGGTATTCCCAGATTTCTTTTGTTGTCATGTTGGTTTTATATATGGTATCTTTTGTATGGATAAGTGCCTGACGCCCCTTTTTCTCCAGATAAAGGATTTCGTCAAACTTAAGACTGTACCGGCTCCTGCCGTAACTAAAAGAAAAACTCTGATTTGTCATACCAAGATAGGTTTCTGCCTTTTTGAGCAGAATCCGCAACCTTTCCACTGTAATCGGTTTCTGTATGTAATCAAAAGTCACCACCTCAAACACGTCTGGCATATATTTGGTATAACTGGTTAGAAACACAATTAATGCCTTGGAATCCCTGTTTCGGATTTCCCTCGCCACAGCAAGTCCGTCCATTCCCGGCATCTCAATGTCAAGAATATACATGTCTGGTCCGCATTCCTGCCCTGCATATGCCTCCAGCATCTCTTCGGGACTTTGATAAAATTCATACTCAACTACATATTCGATAACTGCTGCTGCATACCTGTCAAACATGTCAACAGCCCTCGGATCATCGTCACAGACTGCTATCTTCATCATTCCACCTCCATATACATATTTCCAATTCAGCAAATATACATATGGGACAAAGGCTTACTCCTGCCCTGTCATCAGCTTCTTCATGTATGCAAGTGTACGCCCGATGAATTCATCACGTTCTTTCCTGCTGCAGTTAGCAAGAAACAACTCCAGGTCAAAGGGCTTTCTTTTCTCACCTGTAATCAGTCCGGTCAGATCAATCTTATACTTTTCATATAAAATTAGCATCTTCTCTGGCTGCAGACCGTAAGCACCGCTTTCCAGTTTTCGGTAATGTTCCACACTTACGCCAAGCGCCTCTGCAAAGTCTTCCTGCGTATATCCAACGTTTTCTCTAGCAATCTGCAGTCGTTTCCCAATCTGTATATTTATTTCCTTTTTCTCTGTCCTCATATTTGCACCTCGCTTTTATGCTAATCATAGCAATGCAAGACATATGTAAACAGAATGCTTTGCGACCTACATTTTGTCGCATTACGACTTTTTCCTATATATGAAAAGGGAGCAATGAACTGACTGTTCATTACTCTCTTGAAATATTATTATACTAAACTTCTCCTTTTGAACCATTTCAAAT
>CAMWMM010000355.1 GCA_947175285.1 uncultured Lachnospiraceae bacterium | reverse complement strand
ATAGAAGTGAAAGCAAACGGATGGAGATTTTTGGTATTTGGTTTTGAGGGTATGACCCTCATAAGGAAGAATTTGTGAAGCAGACAGATTAGCAGATATCCTGCTAACACAGTTAATAAGCGGAGCAGATTTACTGTTTTCCTCGATAGCTCAATGGTAGAGCACACGGCTGTTAACCGTGGGGTTGTAGGTTCGAGCCCTACTCGGGGAGTTAAAGTTCAACAGGTGAAAATTAGGAAAGCTTGTAAACATTATTGTTTATGGGCTTTTTAAGTTTCAAAAAATACTTTAGAAAAGGATTGAAAGTGTGATCAATGTGAATAATTGTTATTATGGAGGGAAATATGTCGTATAGAATTGGCTCGTTCAATGTTTATAAGCTGGGGCGCAATGCGACGAATGATCGGATACAATATATTGCACGAATAATCAAAGATAATGATCTTGACATAGTTGCGCTGCAAGAGGTCTTGAATTATGAGGCTGCAAAGCGTTTGCTGATTTATCTGGATGGTGTTTCAATAACGGAAATACATAATCCATGCCCTAATAAAAACGGTGGTTCAATGGGAATGTATACTAAGAATTGGGAGCTGAGATGGGTAAAACCTGCTTCACTATACCAGTCTGCAATTGCCGAGGAAGGATATGCTTTTATTTGGAATAAACGAAGAATAGGTTTGGTTCAGAATCGTAACGGAAAAGTCTTCGAACCTAGAATTATCAATCAGTATAAGATACGCAATAGTTTGGCAGGGGTACCTCTGGTAAGACCTCCGTTCTACGGACGATTTAGTCCTGTCAATAAAATAGGTGGATGTTTCTGTGAATTTAGGTTGATTAATACACATGTAATTTTTTCCAAAAATTCTGCCATTCAGAAGAGAGAAGACCACGAAGAGTATTTGAGTTCAAATGAGACAAGCTATCGAAATAGTGAGTTGGAAATATTAATAAAAGATATTTTGCCGCAGGTGAGTGATAAAGAATTTGATTATATATTTGATGAAAGAAATGTTGAGAATTTATCAGTATATACTTTTTTGCTGGGAGATTATAACTTAAATTTGCCAGAGGCAATTACAGAGAATAGCAAAGCCGATATGCTTACAGACATTTGCCAAGCTGTTTTGTCGGATGGGAAAATTATGAATACTGGTCAGCATCAATTGACAACAGTTAGAAAAGAACAAAAAGATAAGATTGACCCTGTGGGGAATATACCATTTATACTCAATCCAGAATTACATTTTTTTGCAAATAACTTTGATCATGTTACTTACGATATAAAACGTATGCATGAAATGGGGGTTTATTATGGAATAAGAAGAATAGATGCCTATGAAATCTTTTCGAACGATTTAGAGGCTGCAGCAAAACTATATAGGGAAAGTGTATCGGATCATTTGCCAATCGTCTTAGAAGTTGAACTAAATAAAGTGCAATAGTCAGTATAGAAAGGAGAATGTTATTATGGTTGAATTAACTGTAAAAAAATACTCTGATGAAGAAAAGAAAAAAGCGGCGTATGCGTTAAACTTATGTGCAGTATCTGTTTCACAGATTATAGATTATAATGATATTGCCGTGCTTGAACAAGAATATGATGCAATATTAAATAATTTGAATTTGAGAGAAATGCCAAAAGATGAGGCATTGTTGAGTGTATTAAATCAGATTCTTGACACAGTTACCTTCTTCAAGATTCAAGAGGGAGATAAATATTTTATAGAAAAAGAATATAAGTCAAAGGTTCGCAGCGCAATATGGTCGGCAATTCCCAGTCCGACTTCTTTTTTGATTATTGCAAATCGTCCAGCTCCTGGTCAAATAGCCTCTATTCTGATTAATCTGGGAACAGCGTATTTTAATTATCGTAAAAGATTGGCAGACATTAAGGATGACAAGGAGCGTAAGGATTGGGAACTTCAAAGAGCAGCAATAGAGCAGTTTAACGGTCTGCGGAGAGAACTGTTTGATACGGCATGGAGATTGTCATATGAATATGATTTTCCAGACGAATATCGCCTGACTGAAAATCAGATAACACAATACAACGAGATTCTTTTGGATGATGATACGTTCAGAAGATTTGAAAGATTGAAGGCTGTTGAAGAGGATTTCGAAGTATATCCCGCATTCTGGTATTGGTTGGGAACAACAGCGCATGCAATTTGTTTAGAATTGGGTGAGGAATCAAAAGAAAAAGAAGAATATAAGTCATGCGCAATTGATGCATACAAAAAGGTCTTAGATAATTCGTTTGATCTTCTTCGCGATGACTATACATACTGTGCCAGTGCTTTGGAATATGTTTGTCTAAATGAATTTAAAGAGGAGTACTGTCATTATGTGGATAAGGCTGTGGCAAAGTCAGGAAAAAGAAATGATATTATTGAACTTGCTATAATTGAATATCTGCAATATGGTGAATATGATAAGGCTGCGAATTATCTTAAGCAGCTTATCAACAATAGATATAATGAAATAATGAATGCACAACTTTTGAGTCTGATTTATGTTCATGAATCCATAGAAAAACGCAGTGATAATATAGAATTCAAATATAGAATGCTGACAAAGAGGGTTAATATTAAATATTTGGTATCGTGGCCGGATTTAGATAAGGGAGAGAACTGTTACAAAGATATCGACGAAAAATTTCTTTCAAATCAAAGAAATATTCTAATAAAAAAATATGCCCATGTAATGAATAGTCTTATTCGAAAATACACAATTCAATACAACAAGGTCATTTTTCTTCCGTTTTCCTCAGAACAAATAAGCGATGAGGAATATCTGGATGATGATTTACATCGACATAATAGAAAGGCATGCATCCGTAAAGCAGTTTTAAACACTCGCAAAAATGTGGGCTATATTTCTGAACTATGCTCTACAGACTCTATTATTAAGGCAATAGACGTTTTGGAGGATATGTGTTTCTCTTTATTTAATTTAGTAGAAGATCGGGAGTCACTCAAAGATGGAATTCTTACATCAATAGATGAGAAGAAAATGGATATTCAGAATTTATATAACAGATTTAAAGAAACGAATGTTCAGCCATCTGAAAATGAAGTTAATACCTTTTTTGAGAATTACTCATTTAAATTTTTTACAGAGAATTTGTGGAAAAATCTTGCGGAAGTAATAATGAATGAGTTGAAAGAGTGTAACTGTTTTCAGGATATAGTTGAAAGGGAAATAGGATTAAGACAATTTTGCGACAAAGAGGATATTGAATATCCTGAATTGGTGTTGGACTTGAATGCCGAGTATAGACCATTGATAGAAAAACAGGAAAAATTTATTTACGATGTGATCTTTGACGAAGAAGCACGTAATATAATCAATCAAAATGAGGAAAAAAGAATCAGATACAAGCAATGGCTGATGTGATTAAAAGTCAAAAAGATTGTTTGGTCCACACTTCTGATAGAAAATGTAATCTGTCGTTGGTAACAGGAAAGGACTTAACTCAGTTTTGGAGAAAACTAGAACATAAAAAAACGGCTGTTTTGAAAAAAGATAATCTTGTAGCCGCAATAGATGGAATGAAAAAAGAATATACAATTCTATTTTTCTTAGACGGGGTTGTCATAACATGGTATAGAAATTATGTTATATACCCCGACTGGGTACATATATGTCCATATGATAAGATCGAGTTCCGTGAGAACAATATTAAAATATGGCAATACGAGTTTTGGCTAAATCCCAAACGCATAGATATACATAAATTAGCTGCTATGATTGAAGCGTTGAAAGAAAAATCTAAAGACCTGATGCCAAGCGGAGAAACACAAAAATTTGGAAGTGCAGGAAGATTTGAACTCAAAGCTAGAGCAGTTGAGCTGAAAGGTGAAATTAAGATTAGTGTAGATAATGTAGAAAATGTAGAAAATGCAGAATAAGTGATTTGTTGCTGCCGCTTACAGACAGAAAGCGAGGAATCGAAAATATAGCCAGAAAAGCTCAAAGAGGAGGAAACCCAGAAAAAGCAGAAGATTGAAATGGTCATGTCGGCCTATAAACAGTTCAAGTCATGGGTAGAGGAATTCCGTGGAACTGAACATGACTTACAGCAGGTTCTGCACAGAATGGAATGCGAATGAGTTTTTGGACACACTTGCAACCTCTACTTTAGAATTTTACGGTTATATATCAATCAATGGTAGAGCACTCGGCTGTTAACCGTGGAGGTGTAGGTTCGAGCCCTACTCGGGGAGTTAAGTTTATAAAGAAGTAGAAAGCCTGTAGACATGAATGTTTACAGGTTTTTGTATTTGGGAAATTATTATACCCAATTTTATCTATGCAGTTGAAAAAATGAAAAAGCAGACAGGAGTTATATTTTGGCGAATATTTTATATAGCAGGCAGTTCTGATTTCAAATATCAGAATCATTAAGAAACTCCTGAATATAAGGAAGCGCAGCCCCAATCGAAATATTATTCATGGGCATTTTGCTGATTCGGAGAAAATCCTGTTCCTCTGTGAATGGTGTCAACTGCTGAATTTGTCTGTGAAGAAAATCAAGGTCTTCTTTACACAGATATTGAGCAATATATCCTCCCAGAATAAAATCCGTATCATAGATTAGGTGGAGCATATTGATAGCCCCTGCCAACTCTGCAAGGAAAGTGTTCCAGCGGTTTTTGCAGAAAGAATCATTCTGACGTACCTTTTGGAAAAATGTTTCAGCGGTTTCCTGTTCTCCAAGTAGTGCACTCAAGGACAGTAAGGTTTCCATGCATCCAATTTTTCCGCAATAGCATTTTGGACCATCCGGTTTCATCTGAATGTGCTCAATTGTGGAATTATGACCGTGTTTTCCGGTTAAAATTGTACCCTTTGAGATGATAGCAGCTCCCAGATGCTTGCTTAAGGACAGATAGAAAGCGTCTACAAGTTCAGGAGATACCCACAGTTCTGAAACGGCGGCGCTGTCAGCATCATGAATAAAGGAACATGGATAAGGGAGATACCGGGAGAATTCAGTGATAGAGAGACCGGTGCACGACAGAACTTCGCCATATAATATGGTTTGTTTATCTGGCGATACCAGCCCCTGCATGGCAAAGCCAATGCCAAGAATTTTTTCATCTGTTGTATTAAGTGAGTTCTTAAATTCCAGTATCTTATTGCATATCGCTTTATAATAAGATTCATTACGTTCAAAAGAAACTTCATATACCATGTAACCAATCTTTTCGCCGTAAAGATTGACTGCGACCATTTTTGCTTCTTTTTTCAAGATTTCCACACCTATGCTGATACGGTAATCAGAAACAATAGAATAAGCAGCAGCTTTTCTTCCAACATATTCCGTATTAATTGCTCCGTTTTTTTGAATCAGACCATCCTCTTCCATAGCCGCCAGATTTGAGGCAATCGTAGGACGGCTCAGATGAAGGTTATAGGAAAGGTCCTGTTGTGAAACTTTTTGGTTACTATAAATGAAATGATAAATCATGCTGCGGTTATTCTGTTTAATCTGATTTGGAGTAATACTTTTTTTCATAATCTCGCACCTTATTTTGCAAACCTATTTGACAAAATAGTATTATATCACATCTGTATAAGAAAAATCCATTGGA
>CAMWMM010000354.1 GCA_947175285.1 uncultured Lachnospiraceae bacterium | reverse complement strand
ACTATATATTGGTCTTCCTCAACCGCTATTATATCTCCAAAAGCCGTTGTCAATATCGGAATAGAAGATTTTCCCTTAAAAAATGTTTCGGCAAGTAAATCTTGATATTCTTCCGGATTTATTAATCTTAGATAACCGTCCAACAAATCAGTGAAGCCACTATTTTTCCAAATTTCCAATAATTCATTCGGTAAGATTGTTTCATATTTTTTAATTAATTCTTGCTCTACTTTATATCCTTCCCCGGCTTCATTTTGCATCGTTTCTTTTTCTTCGTTTTCCACATCTGTTTCCTGTGATTCTTCGCTCTCATAACATCCAATCACAAACGCATATAGAGGTACGATACACATAATTAACATAAGCCCTACGCTTTTCCCTGCATCTCTAAGACGCATTGCACACGCTGCAAAATAAATCACTAATGCAATTATTCCTACAGCTCCCCGTCCAATATCTCCAAGCCAGTCACCGGTCGATAAATTGACCGCTAACATGATAATCAGCAGCCAAGATACAACCACTGTTATCCAGAATGCTTTCTTATCCATTTTCCCTTGCATGATTTTTTTCATTTTTCTCTAATCTCCGTCTTTTGTTTTTATATCGCCTAAAATTGCCATGTTTTCAGTATACTATCAGCACATAGCGATTGCAAGGATTACCAAATCAACGAGTCGATTAAATCATTTTGAGGATTTTGTGGTGTACGTAATCCCGATTATATTTTTATTGTTTTTATCTTGCATTCCAAATATTTTCATGCTACAATATCGTTACAATTTAAAACAAATCTTGATTCTTATATGCGCATATAACGTCATACGGCGCACATTCAGGCAATTCTGCCAGAGATTCACATTTGTTTGGCAGGATTGCTGTAAAAATCAGAGAAGTATTGTAGCTTTCCTGCACAATTTTACAGGGAGGCTACTATGGAAAACAAAAGCACTATCGAAACTTATGAAGATAAAAAAGCAAAGAACCATCCGAATTTTGCTATTAATCCGTCCCCTGCAGAAACTCCTGCCATTTAACATAATATCGCAAACATGGATATAAATATGTATTGCAGCATCCTACTCGTTTTCTTCATCCTATCTGCTTATCCTTTATTTTTCTCTATGTTATTTTTTATCAATCAATGCCCATTCTCTATCTAATTTCGTCTGACTGGGATGCATCGAGAGACATCCGCTCTCCACACCTATGCCTTTATATTCAACTATCCAACTTGGCGCTGCAAAAGGCTCATCAAATTCCATTCTGCATACGCTTCCATCCTCCAAGACAAAATCACACCATGTCCACAAATCTGTCCGTAGAAGTTCCATATAAGTGCCTTTCGGCAGGGTGATCTCCTCCCCCAGCATCTCTCCCGTATAAGGGTCTACAAGCGGCATCTTTAACTCTATCCATGCCTTAATTTCCCAAGTCGTGTCATGATAATAATAAATCTCATTGTCTGTCTGCCAAAAACCGCTCTCATCAATATAATAAACTGTCTCATTCCAGAAAAATCCAGGCATTATCGGGTCACTGGAATGTGTTATTCTGACATAAGCCGGGTCTGTGATCCTGACTGTGCCCAGATAGATGTTCTTCTCCTCACATCCTTTATATTCAATTTTCCCATCTTCGACAGCATACACCCCATAGCATCCTTCTCCATCCAACATACCGCATGTCCAGAAAACGATATAATTCCTATTTTCCGCAGTATGCAGCAGATACGTCCATCTGATGTAATCATCATTATATTCGTCATCATAATATCCTGCGCAGCGCTCGCCATTTATCTGTATTTCGGTATCCTTTTCCTCACTTCGCGGATAATGGAACACCTGAATTCTGTCTATAGATCCATCCATATCTATATCATATAAAAGAGGAATATCATCCTCCAACTCTATCGTATATGCCTCCGGTATCTGCATGTATCTTTCTGCAAATAAATCCGGCACATCCTGAAAAACTACTGCCGCATGCAATAATATCCCCTTTTTTGCGGCAAGCATTTCGGACGGAATATAAAAGCAAATGCCATGATAGCTGATTGTCCATGCTGCTTCCTCATCCTGCCACATCTGTTTCAGCCGCTTTGCCATGTCTTCCGCAAAATCAACGTCCGGATAATTAATCCTTAACTGACTTTCTATAATCAGACTAAGCCTGTCCACATCATGAACGATATCTGCTAACGCTATCTCCTGTCCCATTTCCGGATCAAATTGATACCCCCGGTAGACTGAGCCATCTTCTCTCGTTTCCAGAAAACTTAATGCCCTTACGTCAGCCCTATACATGATCACCTGGTGTGCGTAATCCTTCGCCTGCTCACGGTATTGCTGCAGCCATTCCCGCAGTTCAGGATAAGCAGAATCTTCCATACGCAGTGCCAGACCATTTAGCTGCAATATCTCCGCCTCTGTTCCCGGCAGCGGTGGGCGGTATGTATCCAGCCAGAACTGCAACTGCTCCATGACTTCCACGCTCATTTCCGTTGGCTCTTCCGTATCTAATCTTTCAGATTTTGCCTCCCGTTTCTCTACATCTAATGCTACAACGTCACTTTTCCTATCGTCTGCTTCTTCCGGTTCTGCATCATCCACAACTGTCTCTTCTTCATTCTGCGTAAAAGAAGCTTCTGAAGCAGCCACATCATTGACACCGGTATCGCTTTCCTCTTCCATAACGACATCCTTACCGGAACATCCCGTTATCCATAATAAATTTATGATACATATCCATGTTAATATCTTTTTCAATTTTCTTCCTCCTTTTGCCCCATATTCTCAGAACTGCCGGTCACCTACTGGATAATAGCAATATACATTTCCGAACTTGTCCACCAGATAAAAACTGCTGTCTTCATCCGAATTAATACTGATAATATCCTCAAATTCCAGTTTCCGAAATGATAATTCTTTTAAACGCATCTGGTAACACGTTTCAGTCAAAGGAACCCCCTCCTCTTCTTCAAAAGTATAATATTCTACGTCCCTGACTTCTTTAGTCACATATTCACTCGCAAAGACCTGTCCATCTTCCATCAAAAAGAGTACACCATCCCTACCGGAATAAATGTCAATAATTTTCGGTGTATCCACACTCTCATCTGTTATCCCCAAAATACTCCTGATGTCCACCTCTTCAAAGAATCCGTTATAATCATACCCCTGTAATTCAACAGGCGCTCCGGCCTCCTCCTTGTTATAATAGGTAATTCTCTCATTATTCCAGTACCAAAGCGTTCCATCCTCCAGATACATGTACATCGTGCAGTTATCGTTTGCCAAGAGTTCAATATCGTCCCTTGTTCCCATTTCATATAGAACGACCAATTTATTCTCTTCCGCTCCCCGTATGTCAAATACTCTCTCGTCATTACACCAGTCAGATACCGGCTCATCTCCCGAAAAAACCGGAAAAATAAAATATGATTTATCCTTTGCATTTAATTTTTCCAAGGACATAATAGAGAATAAACTGCCGTCCTCCCTTTTAAAAAAATGATACCTCCCTGTTCCCGGATAAACTTCTTCCACCTTACCAATCAATTCCTGATTCTCTTCAAATAGGCTTGGTGTAATATCCTGTTCATAAACCGAATGTCTTCCCAGTCTCCATGCATACAGCCTGCCCTCTCTATCAACCGCAAATGCACCTCTAAATCCAACAGCCATATCTACAATATCCGATAGTTCTTCCCGTTTTGCCAGCTCAGGCTTTTCTTTTACTCTATTTATCTCAGGATGAATAAATCCCCCCAAATTAGATCCCCAAGCATATACATCACCTTCATCGGTCAACGCATAAAATGCACTATATCCCGTGTCTATTATTTCTATAACGTTCTTCATTTCCGGAATCTGCACAGCCATATTCCTCGTCTCATCTTTTATCCAAACATTTCCGTTATCATCCAATACGATTATCCAAGGTATTGACACTGCATCAAACGAAACGGCGCTTACAATATTACCCAGTTGCACATTTTCCTCTACTCTATCCAACTCAAAAAAGAGGTTCCCTACTTCAAAAACTGCTTTTCCATTGCCATCTATTATAATATAAAACCATTCGTCTAATTCCTTTAACTGAACCCAAGCGCATAAATAAGGCGGGACAATTTCTAAAGTCGAAGGCTGTCGAAAATTAGAATATAACACCCTGTCATCATCATAATAATATCCTTTTGCATCCCGACTCCCAAAATGTTCAATAGAATCTGGCGTAACCTCAAACGTATAACCCCAATATTTTTCTATATATTTAGTGATATACCGTACATGTCCTTCCTTATACTCTTCAGACTCCGTATCCACATATATAGATTCCTCGGCGCCATCAATATATCCTCCGACTCTCCATATCCCTTCAAATAAATAAAATTCCTCCGGCATTTCAGCGCTTTTTTGTGTCATGGATAATTCTTCTGTCACTTCATCATTTTCTTTATTCACAGTCAGTATTTGGTTCTTTGCTGTAAACGAATAAATTGAACAAACAATAATTCCTACAAGCAAAACACTGATTACTCTTTTATCTTTTCGCATGAGTTAAACTCCTTTTTTCTCTTGTTTAATCTAATATAACCTCTTCCTGTATCATACTTCCATATTTATCAATTTCCGCCTGCCACATTTTTCTCAAACCATCCGTGATAATACTGCCTCTTCCTTTTGCAATTAATTCCTCTTCTCTCTCTTTAATTGAACGTCTTGAAGCTTCACTGATTTTTCCACTTTTACAACAGCTAACGAAACCCTTAAAATCATCTGCAATGTACATTAATTTGTTCCCTTTTTCATGGTCACAAAAATATACTTTACCCAAATTATCATTACGCAAGCAAATTACCATATAATTCCCAAATGAATCACAAGCAATCGGAAAAACATTCTTTTCTAACCATTCTTCTAATTCAATGGTATTTACACTTAACTTAACATCTCCTATACCAAAAAATCCCCGTACATCGGAAGATATTTTCCCCGATTTCAATTTCGTTTCAGGTGTATATCCACCGTTATATTTATGTAAAAAACTTTTGTATTGAACAGGTAATATAATTTCGTACCTTTTTTCCATATCTGCAATTTGCTCTTTTACATCACAATTTGAAAATTTTGATATTAACATTCAGCTTATCCCCTTTTTTTATTTGATATTTATATTATATCAAACAGTTTTTAAAGCGTAAATCTCATAGACTTCTCATATTAACATTATCCTTTACACATTTCGCACAATCCTATATAATAAAATTGTAACAGTAAGTATAAGCCGCGCAATATGAAAGTAGGTGATTATATGCCGTCTGGTATTGAAGTAACAAGAGATGCGATTGAACAATTTCAGAAAATCCAAAGGCATATGTTGATAGCAAAAGAAGAGAATGCAACCAAAACATATGAAAGTTTAAAAGATGATTATTTATCTTTAAAAGCAATATTAAATGTCGCAGGTGTAAACCTGACAGATATTGACAAAATAAAAGAGTAGAGAATGCATGTCAAACAATCAAGCAAAGTGTAAGACCTGATGTATTATTAAGGTCTTACACTTTCATTTCTATTTGTTGCAGAATCGGGTAAAAGAAGATTGGAAAGGCTATACCTTACCCGGGGGACATATTGAAATCGGAGAGTCGATTGTTGAT
>CAMWMM010000353.1 GCA_947175285.1 uncultured Lachnospiraceae bacterium | reverse complement strand
GATAATGAGACGCCCGGATGGTATCATGATTGCCCGTAATCAGGCAGTAGCGCCCTTCTTTCTTTATCTTCTCATAACTTTCCATATATTCTCCGAAGAAGTCCAGAATACTTCTGCTGCTGTCTCTGTGGAAAATACTATTGTTCTTTCCGTCCGCCATATCCCGCATTAAGAGGTTATAGCCATTTCCCGGCCAGTCCAGATAAAAATCCATATGAAAACCCGCCGGAATGGCAAGATACGGTCTGTTCCACTCCGAAACAAGCGCTGCCTCCGGATAAGACTCATCCAGCATTTTACGGATATCTTTCCAAACCATGGCAGTACCGCTCTTTTTGTCATCATCTTTCTTGACAAGAGAATCCGCCATATCTACCCTGAAACCGTCACATCCCTTATCCAGCCAGAAGCGCATAATATCTTTTAACGCCTCTCTTGTCGCAAGACACGCAGGGTCGGACACCCCCTTCTGCCAAGACTGCTCCGGGTGCAGAAATCCGTAGTTTAATGCCGGCTGGCACTTAAAGAAGTTCAAAACATAAACGCCGTTTCTTTCACTTTCTCCCGCTACATAATTAAGTCCCTCCGGTGAATGAAACCAGTTATCTGTCCAGATATAGCGGTCGGAATACTCATTGCGCTCTATCTTACGGCTCTCTTTAAACCATTCGTGCTCCTCCGAAGTATGTCCGGGCACCAAATCAAGCAGAATATGCATTCCTCTTTTATGTACCTCCTCAAACAAACGAACAAGGTCTTCATTTGTTCCGTAGCGCTCTGCTGTCTTTTTGTAATCCCGCACATCATAACCGGCATCACGGAACGGGGAATCATAACACGGATTCATCCAGATAGCATTGCAGCCTAAAGAAGCAATGTAATCCAGTTTCTCAATAATCCCGTTAAAATCACCGATTCCGTCTCCGTTGGAATCTTTAAATGACTGGGGATAAATTTCATAAAATACGGCATCTTTTAACCACTTTGGCATATTTTTTCCTCCTTTTATTCTCTTCTTTATTTTCTTAACCCTTTCGGATAATGATTCTTCATCTGTCCGCCTCCCGCTTTTCCAAAACCAATGGTATAACCGTCTATTGATAAGAGCATCCAGCCTTTTAAAGAGGCATCACAGGAAAAGGTTTCTCCCCTCAGATAGCGTCTCGCCTGTTCTTTCGTCATTTCATAACACCTGTCTGTTTTTCCGGTTGATAAATGCAGCGCAAGCGCATGGGCGGGCTCAAAACGGTTTTTCTTCTGCGTCGCCACATGAAGACCCGGCCGGACTATGGTAAGTCCCTGAAGCGGTATCATCTGCGCAGGAACCAGATAAAAATGGTCCCCAAACATTGTAAAGACACCGTTTTCCTCCCATGTTTCCCACGTATCCGAAAGTAACGCCAGTTCTTCCTGTAAAAAAATACGGCACTGCTTTACGGCATCCGCTTTGTCCTTACCCTTCTCCCTCATTCCGGTTTTTTTCTCCAAAACGGCAGATTCAGAGACGGCATAAAGTCCATCCGCTTTTTTCAATTTCGCAATGAAATGTCCCTCTCCCGCTATTTTATGCGGCCACAACCGCATGGTATGTACCAGAGAATCTGCCGGATTTTCCACCCATTCCGCTCTTCCCGGTGTAAAAAAACGCTCCAATTCGCTCTCTTCTATAGTAAAATCATCATGCTCCTGTAAAAAGGCACTGATAACGCCCTCATTTTCCTCCGGAGAAAAAGTACAGGTAGAATATACTAACGTGCCCCCGGGTCTTATCATAAGCGCTGCCTGCTCTAATATGGAATGCTGCCTTTTGGCACACATTGTAACATTCTCCGGACTCCACTCACGAATTGCCGTTTCATCTTTCCGAAACATACCCTCTCCGGAACAGGGAGCATCCACTAAAATCCTGTCAAAAAACAGCGGAAAACGCTCGGCAAGACGTTCCGGCGTCTCATTGCAGACTACCGCATTGGAAATCCCCATTCTTTCAATATTCTGAGAAAGAATTTTGGCTCTGCCAGGAACGATTTCATTGGAAACCAAAAGTCCCTCTCCTGACATTTTTCCTGCTATCTGCGTACTTTTTCCACCCGGTGCGGCACATAAATCCAGAATTTTCTCTCCGGGTTTCGGCGCAAGCACCTCTACAACCGCCATAGCGCTTGGTTCCTGAATATAATAAGCGCCTGCCTCATGAAAAATATGTTTTCCGGGCTGTGATTCTTCTTCATAATAAAAGCCATCCGGCGTCCATAAAATCTCTTTCAGCACAAACGGCATCTTCTCTAAAAACTTCTCCCGGCTTGTCTTTAACGGATTCAGACGCAGTCCATACAGGCGTTTTTTCTCATAGTTTTTCAGAAAATCCGGATATTCGTCCTGAAGCAGGTTTTTCATCCGCTTTTGAAAATCCTGCGGCAAAGTTTCTTTTTCTTCTATCTGGCTCATTTCTTTGCTTCCTTTTTCGATGCATCTTGCATTTTTATTGCACTTTCAGTGTATCAATATTTTGCGCTTTTTTCCATACACTTTCAATATATCTTACGCATTTTTTTCAAACTCTGTATAATATAGCATACGCTGGGGCTATTGCCCCAGCGTACTTCTTTCTCCGTGTTTATTGTAAGAATCCAGCAGATATTCCGTATTTACCCGAATTTCATAAACTTCCTCTTTTGTGATGGCTCTGGTTCCCGTCAGTTTTTTCTTTTTCGGCTGCTGCCTGTTCTCTTTTCCCGCTTTCTGCTCCATTCCTTTCAAAAACGTCTGAATGCCGTTTCGGATTTTGCCCATATAATTTTTATAGTCTAACACAGACTTTCGAGCCGGCTGCTTATTTTCAATAACATCCGCTATTGTCACTGTTGCCGGCTGCATGACAGCGAAAGTTTCTGCTGCCGTATCTTCTTTATTTTGATTCTGTATACCACTGATGCTGACCGTATCTTTCTGATGTCCAGCCGCTTTGCCTGTTCCTTTTATCACATTTCCGGACGTTCCTCTTCCTGCTGTCCCATGTCTGCCTATACCGTTTCCAATGCCTGTAAAATCAATATCAGAAAAAGGCGGCTGACTTTTCTGTTCACCCGCCTGTAATACTGTGTGCCTTTCCTTAGCAGCACTGCCGCCGCCGTCAAAAGAGACACCCCATAGCTTCTTTCCCTTTGGTTCGGCATCATGATGATGAAAAGCACATTTCATCACATGATGCTCCGGCCGTATACTGTCTTGCAATAAATTCATTTTTCACCCTATGACCAGAAATTAAAATAATTTCCTTTGGAACCATAACTGCGCAGCAAATTACTGTAAGAGTTTGCAACCAGATTATTCATACCGTTAACCGCATTTGACTGTACATTCTTTGCCGCTGAATTTGTCTTTTCTGCAAAAGAACCCGGTCCCCATGCTTTTTTCAACTGCTCTACACCGGCTCCTGCAAGCGTCTTGTCATTTACGGAAAGCGTGCCGTCCGCATTTTGGCTGACGCCTGTTGCCTGCAGAGCTGAACGATACATTTTTGCGTTGGCATTCAACTGATTCAGATAGCTGTTATCCACTCTTCCGCCGCTGTTTTTTAAACTCCGCACCATGCCATTATACTTGCTGACAAAATCTTTTATCTGCTTTGTTACTGCTGTTGTATCGCCGCTTTCCTCCGCCTTGGCAAACAAGGACTCCTCTCCTGTGTCTGTCAGTTTGGAAACAATACTTTGCACCTCACCCGCATTTTCTTTCATACTCAGATAATTGGACTGTGTACTGTTCGTCTTATTTGCCGACTGTGCACTTAAAAACCGATTTGCCGTATTCGTATTGTAGCGGTCCATCATACGACTTCTTCTCGTACTGTTTTTATTGCTGTTCAGCCCAAGCATCGCGCTCATAAAACCTCTTGATACTCTCATATTAACACCCCTTCTTGTTTGTTCTTACTTAGTATATCGAAAGTCCAAATTAAAAATTAAGAGGTTTGTCACCAACAACACCGTTTCTGTCATGAATTGTCTGCCGAACTTATCTGTCGGCAAGTCATTCCTTTTTGACAGAGGAAAATTCCTATCAGAAGCAGCAGCGGAAAAATAACGCCTGCAAGGATACCCGCTTTTAAATTATCTTGATAAATGCCCGAAACAATTCCAACAAGCGTTGGTCCGCCGGAACAGCCTAAATCACCTCCTAACGCCAAAAGAGCAAACATTGCCGTACCACCCCGTGATAACGACGCTGATGCCTTACTGAACGTACCCGGCCACATAATTCCGACGGAAAGCCCGCAAAGCGCACAGGCAAGCAGGCTGAGCTGTGGAACAGGAAGCAGGGAAATGCAAAGATAGGAAGCAATACATAATATACTGCTGTATATCATAAACTTATCCAGATGAATTTTATCCCCGTATTTTCCGTAAAAAGCTCTGGAAAGCCCCATCAGAACTGCAAACGCCATAGGTCCTGCCAAATCTCCCGCTGTCTTGGAGATTCCGAGTCCATATTCCGCAAAGGTGGAGGCCCACTGACTGACCGCCTGCTCACTTGCTCCCGCACAAACCATCATCACAAATAAAACCCAGAAAATTCGTATAGAACACAGTTCTTTCAGCGTGAGACCACGCTCTCCCTCTTCTATTAATGAGGCAATCGGCACTTTAGCAAACACTATCGCATTGCATATGGGAATCAATGCCCATACCATAGCTAGTACCTTCCAGTTGGCAATGCCGAAAACACTGAAAAAAATCGTAGAACATGCCACTACGCCGACATGCCCCCAGCAATAAAAAGAGTGCAGCATGCTCATCGCCTTTTCCTTATTATCAGACGGGCATGCCTCCACTACAGGGCTGACTAATACTTCTAAAAGCCCCCCTCCCACTGCATAAATCATAACGGATATCAAAATGCCGGTAAACGGGTCTGAAAATTTTTCCGGAAGTATTGTCAATAATATCAGTCCTGCCGCCGCACATATATGCGCTATTATCATTGAAATACGATACCCGATTTTATCTACAAATCCCACAGACAGGACATCTATGAGAAGCTGTATTCCAAAGTTAAAAGTAACGAGCATCGTAATCTGTGATAAGGGAATCCCGTATGTCCGCTGAAAAGTCAGAAACAAAAGGGGTACAAAATTATTGACAATCGCCTGTACGATATAGGCAATGAAACATGCCGTGACTGTTTTATTATATTTACTTTCCATAAAATAATCTCCTTTTTAATCCGTACGCCCCTGCAGCATAATGGTCAGAATAAAAACATCATCACGAATTTCATAAGACATTGTTCCCAAATACTGCTCTACAACGCTTTTCATATTCTGCATACCGATGCCATGCATCCACTTGTCCGGTTTAGTTGTCTGTAATGTTTCAGATGCTGTGTTCAGTCTGCCGTCACAATCATTTTCCATATGAATGAAAAACATTCTCCCTTTTTGATAGCTGCGTACCCGGATATGCAGCATTTGTTTTCCGTCACACTTCCTGCATGCTTCTATTGCATTATCCAATGCGTTTCCCAATAGTACGCACAAGTCATAGGTATCAACCGGACATTCCGGCGTAATCTTCATATCGCATTCCCATGAAATATTTTTCTCTTCCGCAAGTTTTCGTTTTTGACTCAGCAGAGCGTCGATTGCGATATTACCGGTAATTTCTT
>CAMWMM010000352.1 GCA_947175285.1 uncultured Lachnospiraceae bacterium | reverse complement strand
TGCATACACATCCTTTTGTCGATGTCAATGATACACTCAGTTTTCTGACGACCGATATTATGGGAAGAGTGTCCGTTCCCTTTTTCTTTGCGGCAACCGGATTTTTGCTGGAAAAACAGATTGGGCAGCAGAAGACAAAAAAAGAGATTATTGCTCCTTATATCAGAAAACTATTGATTCTGTATTGTATCTGGACGGTGGTTTATCTGCCGATCATTATATATGAAAAAATTATTGTTTCTGATACATCGTTGGTATATGATGTATTTGCGATAGCCAGAGATTTTTTCTTTGTTGGTTCTTATGCACAGTTGTGGTATCTGCCGGCAACTGCGGTGGGACTTGTTATTGTGTATGTGCTTAGAAAATATGCAGGTGAGCGGGGATGCAGTATTACATTGCTCATTCTGTTTTGTATGGGGCTTCTTACACAGTCATATTTCGGACTGCTTTTAAAAATTGCTCCTGTGGATGGCTTGTTATGGAAGTTAATGAAACTGATAAAAATGGTTATGGTTACTTGCAGAAACGGTATTTTCTTCGGCAGCATCTTTCTTTATATGGGAATGTGGATTGCCCGATGTAATATAAAAGCAAAAACGTATATTGCTGTTTTGGGTTTGAGTGTGTCAATTGTGCTTTTTACTGTGGAAGCCTCTTATTTGCAAAAGATAGGAATGGTGAGAGAGCAGGATATGTACTTGATGCTGCTTCCGGTAGTTTTTTTTCTGATACTGTTTGCGCTGTCCCTTCCTGTAAAGACAGATACGGTATTTTTAAGAAAGATGAGTATCAATATTTATTTTGTTCATATGATTTTCAAATTTGTTTATAGGACATTTATCGAGGAACATCATGACTATGGTCTGCGATTCTTTGGATTTGCGTTATGTGGGACGCTTATTGTTTCCTATGTGATGTATTTATTTGGAAAAAGAAGATTGCAGACGGAGAGAATCCGGATAGGTACAGAAAGGACGAAAATGTAATGGTAAAGTGGATAAAAAGAGCAGTGTGGCTGCTGTTTATCGCAATTATCGGATATTTGCTTCTGGCAAGCGTTTTCAGTACATGCTATCTGGGTGAATACCGCTATATGACTGCATCGGGAGCAGTGGAAACCAATGTAGAGCATACGTTTTATATCAGAGACGCCTATCTGCAGCATATTGTGTTGTTTCTTGTTTTTTCCTGTCTGCTTCTTTTCTCACGGGGGGAAGGCAGACGGAGAATCTTTGAGAAAAAATATTTTGGGTTTGTCATATGTATTGCCGTTGGCGTGGTATCTGTGCTGATTGTGGCGGCGGGACAGTATTATCCCAAATTTGACCAAAAACATGTTATAGAAGCGGCGGCTGCGTTAAATGAACATGATTATTCCGATTTTGATGTGGGAAATTATCTATTTGTTTTTCCTTTTCAGACGGGCGTTGTTTTGTACTATCAATTATTATCACTTTTATTTGGCAATTTGAATTATGTTGCGTTTGAAATTGTGAATGCCGTCTGGATTGTTCTTACTGTCTGGCTTTTTATGAAAATTTCCAGTCTTTTATGGGAAAAGGAGAAAGGGTATGAGACAGGAACTGCGGTTCTTGGTCTGCTGTTTCTGCCCTATCTGCTGTATGTTACATTTCTTTATGGAACGGTAGTCGGCATGGCGTTTGCCCTATTATCTTTCTATACCATGCTTCTATATGAGCGGGAGAGAAAACTGCTCTGGCTGTTGATAAGCGGATTAAGTATGGGAATTGCGACTGTTGTAAAATCTAATTATATGATTTTTATGATTGCGGAGATAATTTATCTGTTGCTTGGATGCATATCCGATAAGATTACAAATATTAAGAAAAACATGCCCAGACTTCTTCTGATTGCCGTACTTCTTTTTTGTTTTTCAGCAGGCAGATGCGGTGTGAATGCCCATTTAAACAGGCTGAATGATGGAAATGAAGTGAAAGGAATTCCAATGCTTGCCTGGGTGGCGATGGGATTGCAGGATGGCAAAGGAGCCCCGGGATGGTATAATGGATATAATAACGGCGTCTATATAGAAAATAATTATGATTATGATAAGACACAGGCGGCGGTAAAAGAGGAGATAAAGCGGATTGTGACGAAGTATCCGCAGGATATTACAACGACGGTTGGTTTTTTTGTTAAGAAAGTATCGTCTCAGTGGAACAATCCGACATTTCAATCCTTATGGATATTGGAAAAACGGGAAGGGGCGAATGGACTTGACTGGCTTCTTCAAGGGAATGGACGGTATTTGTATATTCTGTTTGTTAATTTGCTGCACACTTGGATTTTAGCGGGAACATTTATGTATGTGCTGTTTCGTTATAAGACAGGCAGTTTGGAAGAAATTATTCTGCCCATTACGTTTATTGGCGGCTTTGTGTTCCACTTATTTTGGGAAGCGGAAGGCTTGTATGCTATCTTGTATTTTCCGCTGCTGCTTCCTTTAAGCATATGCGGATATGGGGAATGGAAGAAATGGCTTTGTGACAGTAAGCGTGAGATTATGGAGAATGGATGGAAGACGGAGACAGGAAAGAGTTTGAAGAGAAAACTGACCACTGGAATCATCATTGCGGTGTTAGTCTGCGCCTGCTCTTATACGGAGCCGTTTGCTAAGATTATTGCGCGGAATGAAAATACAGGAGCATTTGATACGTATACACAGGAAACGGTGAATGAAGAGGATGCGCTGCCGGAGTAATAAGGAAGGACGAAGAGATGTTTCATAAGTTAAACTATATTTTTACAAAAGCTGATAAAATCAAAATATTTTTTCTGATGACAGCTGTGATTATCGGAAGCTTTTTAGAATTGTCGGCAGTGTCTATTTTTTCACCTTTTATCGATTTAATCATGAATCCAACTGCAATAGACAAAAGCAGTACGATTGCATTTATTTATAATCTCTTTCCTTTTCAAAGCATAGAATATTTTCTGGCGCTTCTTGCAGGCGGAATTATTGTTATCTATGTTGTAAAAGACATTTATACGATTGTGGAGAAGAATGCGATTTATAAATTTTCTTACCGGATCCAGAGGACGATTTCAACGGATTTATTAAAAGCATATATGAAAGAACCATATACGTTTCACTTAAATAACAACATTTCGGTATTACAGAGAAGTATGCAGGAAGATACGGACCAGTTTGCAAAAGGGATTATTCACCTTATGGAAATGATAGCCGAAATATGTGTCTGCATTGCTATTGGTATTTATCTTTATATTGTCAGTCATTCAATTACTATTATTATTGCAGGACTGTTAGTTCTTTGTTTAGCGTTTTTTTCTATAATATCCAAAAAATATTCCAGTGCATGGGGCAGAGAAGGGCAGCAGCATAAATCCAAAATTTATCAGTGGATGAATCAGTCTTTAGGCGGCATTAAGGAAATTAAGGTTTTAAACAGAGAAGAGAGCTTTATCAAGCATTATGACTATTATTTTGCAAAATATGTCAGAGTGCTTCGCCTGAATCGGTTGATTGGAGTCGTACCGAAATATATTATTGAAATGGTTAGTATGGCAGGGTTACTTCTGGCGGTTATTTTTAAAATCTTTTTCGGACAGAAGGATTTGATTGATTTTGTTCCGCAGCTCGCGGTATTTGCAGTAGCGTCATTCAGGCTTCTGCCTTCTGTCGGCAGAATCAATGAGCATTTATCGGCAGTATTGTATGCGATGCCGTCGCTTGAGTTGATATATAATGATTTACGGGAAGTAGAGAATCTGGGCGGCGCCGTGGAGACGGAGACACAAAACAAAGACGAAGCGTGGAAGCTGACGGAAAAAATTGAAGTAAAAAACGTAACGTATCATTATCCCGATGGGGAAACGAATGTTATAGAGCGTGCCGACTATGTCATCAAAAAAGGACAGACTGTAGCTTTCATCGGAGCGTCCGGAGCAGGAAAGTCTACTATGGCGGATATTTTATTGGGACTTTTAAAGCCGCAGAATGGGAAAATCTATGCTGACGGCATGAATGTATATAAGAATTTGTCTACTTGGCAGAAAGAAATCGGTTATATACCACAGACAATTTATTTATCAGATGATACAATTCGTAATAATGTGGCTTTTGGTATTGATGAAACGGAAATTGATGAACAGGCAGTCATCAATGCTTTACGTCAGGCGCAGTTATATGACTTTGTTATTAGCCTGCCGGGAGGATTGGATACTTTTGTGGGTGACAGGGGTGTCAGATTATCCGGAGGGCAAAGACAGCGTATCGGTATTGCAAGAGCGCTTTATCATGACCCGGAGATCCTGATTCTTGATGAGGCGACATCAGCTCTTGATAATGACACGGAATCAGCAGTCATGGAAGCGATTGAAAATCTGCATGGTGAAAAGACTATGATTATTATTGCACACAGGTTGACGACAATACAAAATGCCGATGTAATTTATGAAGTCGGAAATGGAAAGGTAGAGTTAAGAAGGAAAGAGGATGTGTTGAATGAAAAGATTGATAAAAGACATTCTGGCACAGATTGACTATCTGCTTTACCGGGCAGGATTGAAAAAATGCCATATTAAGGTGCATAGCGTTGAGGAAACAATAGACGAACTCATTCATACAAATAAGAGCATGATAAGATTCGGTGACGGGGAAGTTACGATGATCCGGGGAAGAAGTCTCAAACTGCAGCAGGTGGAACCTGAAATTATTGATGGTCTGAAAAGACTGTTAACGTATGAACATGAGAACATGCTTGTTACCATCCCCGAAATATTTGATGATTTGTCTATTTACCGGAAAGAAAGCCGCCAATTTTGGAAAGACCATTTGCTTTTTTCACGAAAGATTTATGAAAAATACTGTAATCCGGTCAGAACATATTACAATACTTCCGTTTCCAGATTCTACTATGCTCAGGAAGATAAAAGCGTGTGCGGACAACAGGCAGAGAAGATAAGGGAGATCTGGAAAGATAAAGATATTGTTGTCGTAGAAGGAGAGAGAACACATAATGGTGTAGGTAATGATTTATTAGACACCGCAGGAAGTATTGAGAGAATCATTGGACCGAGCAGCGATGCCTATGGAAAGATGGATGAACTGTTTGCATGTTGTAAGGAGTATCCGAAGGACAGGTTGTTTTTGGTTTCCTTGGGAGTTGCGGCCAAATTTTTAGTGGAGAAACTATTTTTGGAAGGTTACAGAGCGCTTGATATCGGAAATCTTGATATGGAATATGAATGGTATCTTCATCAGGCAAAGCATAAAGAAAAGATACCAAAACATGATATTATCGGAGAAGAAGCAAATAAAAATGCCGGATATCATGAATATCTTGCCCAGATAAAAAAGAGGATATGAGGTATAATGATATATGAAAGTTTTATATATGTCTCATAGATATCATACGAATCAGACAACCATCATGAAAGGCTGGAAGGAAAACGGGCATGAAGTCAAATTCGTAAGCCAGTATGCTGGAATGACAGAAGATTACACATATGTGAAACCGGATGTTATTGGCTATTCGGGACTTTTTAAGGCAGTTAATTATTTGTATGTCAATTTTCTGAAAAAGAACGACCCTGCTGCAATGGACATGAAGCTGAAATATGGTATTCCGCCGATGATAAAGCTGGCAAAATATATTAAAGCTTTTCAACCTGATGTGGCTATTTTAAGAGAACG
>CAMWMM010000351.1 GCA_947175285.1 uncultured Lachnospiraceae bacterium | reverse complement strand
CAAGACATAATCACCCTTATCAAGCGTATCGATAATGGTCTGCTGAATGCCCTGATATAGTTTATAATCCAGTGTATTAATACGAATGATTTCATCAAAAATTTCATCATATGCCTCTCCGATATCCGGCACCGGAAACGCAATAATTGTAAAGCTTCTTTCCTCGCCTTTGATATATCGGTTTTGCACCTCGCCTGCCCGTGAAGCATACTCCACCGAAAGTTTTTGCTGCTTCTCGGAATACCGGCACGCCGTTTTTTTGCTCTGCGGTACAAAAGGCTGTTCTCCGAAAACATCAATCACCGCCGGGCCTCCAAAGACACCGGCTTCTTTTTTCAGTTTTTCATAAGCGCTCTGCAAGCATTCCAGTCTGCGCTCCACTAACTGTTTATCCAAAATCAGCGCCAAATCCTCTTTATGGTCATAATCAAACTGTTTATTCGGATTGGCTCCGAAATATCCTCCCTTATTGACGTCACGCCCTGAAAAGATGCTCGTACCGGAACGACGCATGGTAGGCTGCAAACCTATTTTCCCAAAATTTTCAACAGAGGCTCTTATCATCCGCTCAAAGCCAAGAGCATACCGGATATTGACAGTCTGCTTAATGGAAATGTCTTTATTGCCCACTTCAAAGCCGATGCGGTAGCCCTCCGTATAAGTATCCGCCATCAATTGAAGCTTCTCCTGCGGCAGCTCCATCAGGTGCTTTGCTGTCATGATTTCATTTTCCGACACATATTCTCCATAATAGTATAAGTATCGCAAATCCGATAAATCGCTCTCCATTACAATGCGGGCTGCAAAATCGCGCTGCGGCAAAAGAAGCGCTGCCACCATTTCGTAGTATTCTGTCTCGTAATAATCACTGACATACCAGTAAAGAATCTGTCTTATTTCCTCATCCGGTGTTTCACTGCTTTGTCCGTCCGCTTCCTGCGCCGCGCAAAGAAATGCCTGATAGACTTCCAACAGCAGTTCCATCCGTATTACCATACCGGACATTGACTGCTCATATGCTGCCGGTATCATTCCCCGCAGTTCGGAACAAACAAAAGAAAGCATTTTTCCCATAGGCTCTCCGAAACAATTAACCGCATAATCCGGATTGGCATAGCTTTGCTCATAGTGTTCCGGCAGAATATCCTCATACAATTCTTTATTCTTTTTACGAAGTTCCTCTAAAGACGCCCGGTATAACTCTCCGTCCGCCACAAAATCCCATGTTTTTTTCATTAACAGCACAAACTCCGCCATCTTTGCAAAGTAGTCCTGATATTTTCTCTCACAAAGAGCGTCTTCCGGTATCTGAGCAATTCTTCCCATTGCCAGTTCAAAACGTTCTTTCTCTAATTCTTTCACCTGCGTTTCCGTCATATTTTCCTGCATATTAAACCTCCAAAAATTTTGTCTGGAAGAATGCTGCATTTCAAGCATTCTTCAGCGTGAGACTTAGAACTTCTTAGCGAAACAGCCCTTGCTGTGAGCTTTAGAAGTTCTTCTCACGCTATTTCATACGCGCCCGCATACAGAATCGCACTTACAACGGCAAGCGCTAATACATTCAAAACAATGCCAAGATAAGAAAAAAAATAAAATTTATCTTTTTCCGTACGGGAAACAGCTCCAAGCGCAGCCCCAATGAAAGCAAAAATCGTTGCCAATAATGCTGCCGCGCCGTATTGCCTCGGTATTTCTCCGGCATTCTGGTAACTCATGACAATCGCATATCCAAGCGTAGCAAGAGAAATAATGCCCAATATAGTTGACATAACTCCTTTTTCCGTATGACTTTTATTTGTAAACATAAAGCTGTTTTTACGGCTCATAAAAATCTCCTCTTTTAAATGCTATAAAAGCTTTGACACCTAAAAAGTCAGGCAAGGCAGCCTGACTTCTCATTGTAATCTCTCAGAACAATATTTTATTTCTGCCTGCCAAAAGTTTTGCACCGCCTATGATAAGCAGAATACCGCTTGTCACTCCCAATACCAGAGAAACTACTCCGACTGCGATATTCATTGCGCCTGCTCCGCCCATTGTTCTATATGTTTTTTCCTCCATGTCTGACACCATCCCTTTCCCTATTCCGATAAAATTATTTTACTCCGTACTGCTTATAATATTCATCTATCGCAGCTTTCAAAGTGTCGTCAATATAAACCTTACCCTGATATGGCTTCTGATATAAGCACTCCACTACCTCTTCCATTGTCACGATAGCATTTGCCTCAAAACCGTATTTTTCCCTAATTTCATCCAATGCGCTCTTGTCGCTTGTAAGACCTTTCTCCATACGGTTTAACGACACCATAAGTCCCTTGATTTCCACATCCGCCTGCGCTTTGATAATCGGGAATGTCTCTTCAATGGATTTGCCTGAAGTCGTCACATCCTCAATGATAACCACTTTATCTCCATCCTTTAATTTACTTCCTAACAGGATGCCGGTATCGCCATGGTCTTTTACCTCTTTACGGTTAGAACAGTATCTTACTTCCTTGCCATATAACTCGCTAAGCGCCATAACCGTTGCCACTGCAAGGGGAATTCCTTTATAAGCAGGTCCGAACAATACGTCAAAATCCAGTCCGTAATGGTCATGAATCGCTTTGGCATAATACTCACCTAACTTATGAAGCTGCGCCCCTGTTACATAAGCGCCTGCATTCATGAAAAAAGGAGATTTCCGCCCACTCTTTAATGTGAAATCGCCAAATTTGAGAACCTGACAGTCTACCATAAACTCTATGAATTGCTGCTTGTACTGTTCCATACTAACCCCTCATTCTTACTCAACCTGCGATATTTGAATGCGAACGCCGTTCGCTATGCGCAAGACACAATATTCGCAAGATGAATAAATTCATCTGTTAAAAATTTATTTTTCAACCTAGTTTATCATATAACAATCTTCTTTTCAATCCTCTTTCTTGTGATACTCCTCCTGATACTGTGCAATCATCTTCTCATGTGCATGTTTTCTCAGCCCCCGGTAAATCAGCTTTCTGATAACATCATAGATAACGGCAAATAACGGCACACCGATAACCATACCGACAATCCCCCACAGTCCGCCAAAAAGCAGAATGGAAAAGAGTACCCAGAAACTTGATACACCTGTTGCATTTCCAAGAATCTTCGGTCCGATAACATTACCGTCAAGCTGCTGCAGAATAACAATGAAAATCAAAAAATACAGACAGTGCATCGGATTTTCCAAAAGTAACAGCAAAGCGCAGGGTATTGCTCCGATAAGCGGTCCGAAAAAGGGAATAATGTTGGTAACTCCAATAACAACACTGATAAAAGCCGCTGCATCAAAGCCTAATAAAGCGGTTACAATGAAACACAATACGCCGATAATGGCGGAATCAATAATTTTCCCCATGAAAAATCCGTTAAACATCTTATCAATATAGCGCACTTCCTCTTCGATGATACGTGCCCATTTGTCAGCAAAAATACCATGCAGAATCAACTTTGCCTGCGCTGCAAACAGTTTCCTGCTTGCCAAGAGATATGCAGAAATCAAAAATCCCAAAAACAGATTCTTAAAGACACTGAACACGCCCATTACCTGTCCGCTGATGCCTGCTAAATATTTGGGTATGCTCTGTATCATATCGGGATTAAACAAAGATTCCATATTGTCTTCCACCTGCTTCCAGACAGCATCAAAATACATCTGCAGTTCCGGCTGATTCCTTAACATATTATCAATCCATTCGCTCGCTTCATCTATCTTTCCCGGCAGCATATCCGCAATTTTCATAACGCTTTCCCATACCTGCGGAATAATGAGCATAAATAACATCCACACAAGCGCCAGCGCAAAGAGCAGGGAAATAATAACCGCTGCAAAGGAGAGGAATTTTTTCGTACGCTCCGATTTTTTGGCAAAAAGTTTATGTAATCTTCCCTCCAGCTTATTGCATAAAGGCGTCAGCAGATAAGCGATAACGGCGCCATACAGGAAAGGTTTCAGAATATTTATGACCGTCTGCACTCCTGGCAGAATATCCCATATCTTAAATAATAAAAAAGCGCAGAAAATTCCCGCGCCTAACGCCGCCGCTCCCGTGATACCCAGTTTAACATACCTTTTATTCTCATTATCGTTCATTGATGCTGCCCTCCTGCTATCAGAAAGAGGAATGTCATCCGCCATTCCTCTCGCAATTTCATTTATAACATAACTCTCAATATCTGTCTTTATCTGTTCGCTAATGCTCCGGCGATATCCTCTTTCATCGCAAGTACCGCTTCCCTGGAAGCTTTCGCAAAATCTTTTTCACCGTACTCTGCGTATTCCGCCTGCTGATATGCCGCAATGATGCCTCTGGAGGAATTGACGATTGCACCAAGTCCGTCCTCGTTAAAGAAATGTACCAAATCAGCGCCTTTTCCGCCCTGTGCACCATAGCCGGGAACCAAAATAAAGGCTTTCGGCATGATTTTCCGAAGCGCCTTACCCTGTTCGGGATAAGTCGCGCCAACAACAGCGCCTACATAGCTGTAGGAATCTCCCATGCAGTCTGCGCCCCATTCCGCAACCTTTTCTCCGACAATTTCATAGAGAGGTCTTTCGCCGGACTGCTCACGTATCATACGGTCCTGAAATTCCCCGCTGCTCGGATTGGATGTTTTGACAAGGACAAAAATACCTTTCTTTTCCTCTTTACATACTTTTATAAACGGCGCAACTCCATCCGAACCAAGATATGGATTGACGGTGACAAAATCTTCATTAAATCCGCTGCAAAGCTGACTGCCGACCTGTATTTTCCCAAGATGTCCTACCGCATACGCCTCTGACGTAGAACCAATATCGCCGCGCTTTACATCCCCGATGACAACAAGCCCCTTTTCTTTACAATAGTCCACTGTTTTCTGAAAAACAAGCAAACCTTCAATGCCGAACTGCTCATACATTGCTATCTGCGGTTTTACAGCCGGAATCAGGTCATAGATATTGTCAATAATCTCTTTATTAAATAACCAGACAGCTTCCGCCGCTCCTTTTAATGTCTCGCCGTATTCTGCAAATGCTTTTTCTTTCAAATGTCCGGGCACGAACTTTAACGTCGGATCCAACCCGACTACGATAGGTGCACCGGTTCTTTGTATCCCTTGAATTAATTTATTTATCATAAATTGGTTCCGCTCCTTTGTTCTATAGCGTTTTACCCTTTAAATCCTGCAATACAAACTGATTCTCAATGTATTCCTCAAACTGCTCTCTTTTTACCCACTCATATTCGCCGTAATCCTCTGACAATACAATGTGGCTTTCTTCCTCTTTCGGAATGGAACAGATATAGGCAATGCCGACACAATGTGTATCACCTAATAAACTGGACCATGTATATTCTACTTTTTCAATTTTGGCATCTATAGCCAATAGTTCATGAATCGCACGAAGCACTGCATCATCCGGAGCTTCTCCGTGGTTTACTTCCGTATCAATAAACTCCCATACAAACGGTTCAGGAATATGGTCGTCCACCCATCTCTTTACCAGAAGATACTTATCCTGTTTTTTAACAATGCCCTTTACCCTTAAAAAAGTATTGCTCATATCACATCTCCTTTTCCTACAATCTACTAAATATAGTACCATTGAGGCTATCACTTGTCAATAAACATCATCATCTTGTTTTTAAGAACAGATTTTCCCTCTGT
>CAMWMM010000350.1 GCA_947175285.1 uncultured Lachnospiraceae bacterium | reverse complement strand
CTTCTAAACATTTATATTTTACCAAACCATTGCAGAAACATCAATAGTGTCGTGCTCTGGATACTCATTATATCGTTGAAATTCGAAAGCCTTTGCTTTACCAACTTTTAAATTATCCAAAAATGTATTCTCAATATAAACAATTTTATCGTCTTTTCTAAGTATAATGGACAAATTTACTTGGTCAATCTCTTGAGTATAATTATTTGTAATCTCTCCTGTTATAAAATTTTCATTATTACCACTTCTTTCTGATACATTAGTTATTGTAAAATCTGTCGTTTTTGCTGCACTATAAATCGACGTTCCACTTCCCAAATCACTCCAATCAATATCAAACATAATTTGTGCATCATCTGTCAAATCTGAAATCGGTAGGGAGAACATACCACAGAGTGTAATTGTATCTTTTGGCATAACAATACTTCCTGTCTGTTCCTCTGTCGCTACAATACTACCATCTCCATTTTTTACAGTAACAAGCACTTTAGGAAATTCTGCGACAAGATTTTCATTTGGATTGTATATCATTCCACAAAATTCAACATAGGCAATATCTCCAGATGGCGGATTAATAAACCACCCATAATCAACTAATTCCAATGGTTGCTCTGAAGTACGTGGATTATCTACACCAAACGATGAAACGCCACTTGAGGATAATGACGAATTTGAGGTAGTCGCTCCAACAGTACCTAACGTTTCTGTATTTTCATAAGATTTGCTATTCAAACCAGAAGTATCTTCAATACTATGTGAAATGGTAGAATTATCGATCACTGCATTATCTACCTTCTCATATTTAATAATCCATGAACCTAAAGTGCTTTCTATTGTTGTTGCTTTTACAACAACTGTATCCCCTTGCTTTACATCAGGATTCCTAGATGATACAAAATTAAGGTGTTCTCCTGCCCAAATATTATATCCGAAAGCTGAATCTGGCTTCATCTCTCCAGCAACAAATTGAACTATCTTTCCCTCCAGATTTTCACCTTTGTTCAATGCAGCTTCAAAAGATTCTGCATCTGCATAATTAATTATCTCCGTATTTTCTTTTCTCTCGCCACACGCAGTTAATGATGAAATCATCATAATTACACTCAAGAAATATAATACTTTTTTAATAACTTTCATTTTGCCATCTTCCTCCTAAATTGTGTACTTTTGCAAAACGTCTTTTTTTAACAATTTAGCAGATTTTTTTAATTAATATATTTTAATAACGCCTTGAAAAATAGGCATTCTTATGTTAGACTATAAAATAATTGTCAAAATATAGAAAATTTGGAAAAGTACACTTTTACAAATTTTACCCTTGTTTTGTTTAAGTGGAGTTTTCATATTTTCTGGCTTTTCCGTAAAATGTCCCAACAGGCATACCACAAGCATCTGCTGCCTGTTGGAGTGTTATTTTTTTCTTTCGCCACTCCTGATGTATTTTCTGAAAGTTATCAGGATAAGGAAGTGCCGGACGTCCAAATTTGACTCCTCTCGCTTTTGCCGCTGCAATTCCTTCTGCCTGACGCTGCCGGATATTTGTCCGTTCATTCTCTGCCACAAAGGACAGCACCTGCAAGACAATATCACTAAGAAATGTCCCCATTAGGTCTTTGCCCCGCCTAGTATCCAAAAGCGGCATATCCAACACTACGATGTCAATTCCCTTTTCTTTCGTCAATACCCTCCATTGCTCCAGTATTTCTCCATAATTGCGCCCTAACCAGTCTATACTTTTGATATAAAGCAGATCATCTTTTTTCATACGCCGTATCATACGTTTATAAGCCGGACGGTCAAAATCTTTACCCGACTGTTTATCTATGTAGATGTTCTTTGCAGGAATAGACAGCTCTTGAAAAGCTATGATTTGTCTGTCCTCATTCTGGTCACGACTACTGACACGAATATACCCATAAAATTTCTGCTCCTCCATGTCATCCCCCCATAAACAGCCTTTTCAACACCCATACGGCAAAATCATACATCTCCATTTCCTTATGGATACCATTGATGAAAACACAATAGTCCTTCTCTGCCAGTTCTTCCGACAAACGCAATGCCAGTTGGTAGAACAATGCCTTTGCCGCTGCATCCGGTGTTAATGCTGCTATCATACATAGCCTTTTTATAGTGTTCTGGTAATTTCCACACCCAAAAACGGCTAATATCTTTTTTTCTTCAATCGTTATCTTCATACACCCTCCTCATGTAAGAATATAAAGTTTATTCGGTCTGCCCCGTCCCTGCCTTTTCCTTTTCAAAAGTCCTGACTGCTCCAATTCCAGTAAAGCTCTTTTTACAGTTGCATCGCTCTTGGATAATGCCGCCATCTGTTCACTTATTGGAAACCGTGTATAAAGATGTCCGTCACTGTCCGATACTTTTTCATTGACTGTTTTATCCAGCAGCCGGACATAAAGTGATTTTGCCGTACTGCTGATTTCCATGTCTGCCAAAAATCTTGGATATGACATACTGGGCGGCATTTCTGTATCTGCCATAAGATAATTACGCTCCATTCATTTTCTCCTTAATCTCATCTTCATTCTGCCGTTCTCCCCTGACCATTATGGTCATAACTACCTTCCTGACAGGCAACCCTTTTCGGCGCTGTGTCGTTTTCTGCCCTTGGCAGGCTCACATTTCCGGTCTTTGCCCACTTCCCCGAAACAGTAACGGTAATTTGGACGGTCATTCAATTTTCTTTTCCTCTTGGAATGTATTTATTATGGCACGTTATTGACCTGTCTCCCGTATATCCGTAAATCAGGAAAAACTCTAAAAAAACAAAAAATTCCGCGAATGCGGAAATCTTGTAGTATAATGAATTTAGAAACCACTATGCGAAATATTCACTTGTTTAAAGGGAGAACTTATGAAAACGAAATTAACAATACAGGAAAAACTGAAAGATTTGAGGGTAGACCGCAGCCTTACCCTTGAACAGCTTGCAGCGGAAACAAAAATTTCCAAAACTGCCCTTAGTTCTTATGAAACAGATGAACTGAAAGACATTCCCCATACCGTCATTGCAAAACTGGCTGAATATTATGGTGTCCCAACTGATTATCTGCTCGGACTGACTGAAAACATAAAATGCCACAGCCTCGGCATTCAGGAACTTAAAATTGATGATGCTATGGCAGAACTTTTACAATCCGGTCATATCAATAACCGCCTGTTTTGTGAGCTTGCCACGCATCCGGCATTTTCAAAACTGATGACTGATTTGGAAATCTATGTTGACGATCTTATCAACCTTCAGATACAGACCATAAATTCAGCACTGGACGCTGTTAGACAGCGGTTATCTGAGCAATTTCATCCAGACAATGATGATTATTACATAAAGCTGTTAGATGCTTCCCATATAGAAGATGATGATTATTTTCTGAACATCATACAGAATGATTTGAAAGCTGTCATCAGTGACATCCGCGCCCATCACAGGAAAGATACGGAAAATGCTACTGACATCAATATCACTGACAAAATCAATGAAACTTTTGATGATATAAACAATTATAACGGAAACCTAATAGATTTACTGATGTATTATTTCTGCAAGGAAATACATCTCCCATTAAGCTCATTGTCCAGTGAAGAAATACAGACAATGCGTGCTTTGTTCCAACGCTCCGGACGTTATAAATCCGAAGCAAGGCTTTTCCGCAAGGGACGGAAAAAATAAAAGTGACTGCCTTTCCTCTTGAAAACAGAAAAAGCAGTGGAATGTCTTTTATAAAAACAAATTCACTGCTTTACTGCTTGTGTTATAAAGTTTCCTCTGTTATGCCAGTGCAGGCTCTATTTTCCTAATGACAGCCTCTACTTCCTCAATTGTCTTTTCCACAATCTCAGCTATCTGTTCAGAAGTATAACCTTTCCTGTGCATATTTAAGATAATCTTCGCATCTGTTTTTTCTACGATCCCCTGACTCAGATTACACATCTCGCTCACTTCCTCTCTCATTTTGCCATCTATCGGAATACTGTACTCGGTTTCAATAATCCCTAATTTTTCAGCAGCAGTCAATTCCATTGAAAACAGTGTACCCAACAGACGGTGCAGTTCATACTTATCATCATGCTCAGGAATCTCATCTGATATGCCTATCAAAACGATATTTAACAGGTCAATCCCACCTTTCCACTGATAAGAGCCTATCAGCTTATCGTCTGTCAGATGCACATAATCCATGCTGTTCTCATCCATGTTCATACATACCCATATTGAGAAAACACGTTTGATGTCATTATAGTTTGTTTTGACAAAATCACGTTCCTTCTGGGATGAAACAAGGCGGCTTACATAGAAAACTGCCCTGTTCAGTATATGGTAACCTGTCGGTTCATCTTTCTGTGCCTCTACATTTACAATGACTTGTGAGATGCCGTTTTTCATGCGCACGTAAAAGATAATGTCAAACCGGATAAGCCCTTCATTAACCTCCGCATTCTCCGTATTCATTCCGACAATCCGCTGCCCGTCTTTTTCCTTTTCAGTATTGGTCAGCCCCGGCTCTACCGGCACAATGCTGACAAAAGGATCGCCCTCAATATAAGACGAAACCTCTTTCGGGTTCATCCCACGAAACTCATCAACAGTCTTTATCAGAATATGTGCAAGTATGATTTTGTTGCTGAGCAGACGTTTTGCCTTATCGTCATACTGGGCTTTCATATCTGCCACGCTTACCGCATTTATTATTTCTGTATCCATTAGCCATAAACCTCCTTCTTATGCACCCATAGGAAATGCAAAAGCCATTCACAAAAGATATATGACTTTAAAATTATTATACCCTGAAACTTCTGTTAAATCAATCAAATTTCTGTGGCTAATTTAGCTGTGTGGTTCTGCTTTTACTGAATTGCGGAATGCCTTGATTTTGCTTGATTTGTTGATGTATCGCTTAGCACGTTCTTCTTCGGAAGGACGCCACGGCACATCGAGATGATGCAGGGCAATAAGCCGATCCTGCACGTTGCTTCCTGCGCCCATTTTCTGCGTCGAACCCAATAAAAAACGAACCTGTCCGCTTCTTACCTTGCCAAACAGCTCCGCTTTCCTTGTTTCCGTATTCGCTTCATGTATAAATGCTATTTCCTCTGGCGGTACTCCTTTCCCAACCAGTTTATTTTTTATATCATCATAGACATTAAATGTGCCATCCCCTTTCGGTGTCGATATGTCACAAAAAATGATTTGTGTGGACTTCTGCTCCTTTGTCTGCTCCCATATTTCAAAAGCCTTTTCCACACAGGTTGCCGCTTTGGAGTTTTCGCTATCCGGCAGCATATCATTGATAAGGCGCTGGTCTAATGCTAACTTTCTCCCGTCATTTGTGATTTTCAGCATATTATCCTGATGCGGCTCGACAAGCCTGTTTCGTACCGCTTCGGCTCTGTCGGCAAGCGAGGAAACCATGTCCTGCTGGTATTCGCTGGGCTTTAACACCACGTTTTCATATTCCGCCTCCGGCACAGGCAGCTTTAGCATATCCGGTGTCTGAATGTCTGCACTTTCTTTGAACAAAGAGATCAGCTCCGGCAGGTTGAAGAACTTCGCAAACCTTGTCTTTGCCCGGTAGCCCGTTCCCTCCGGGGCTAATTCTATTGCGTTACAGTTATAGATACTTTAGTCGATTTGACCTACGAATTTGTAATAGACAGTCAACTTCT
>CAMWMM010000349.1 GCA_947175285.1 uncultured Lachnospiraceae bacterium | reverse complement strand
GCAAAGACCAGAAACTTGCCGTATCAGGAGGCGCAGAGTTAGAGCAGTCAGCTTCCGGAAGTGAAAATGTATAATCTATGCCCAAATCAGCAAATCAGAAGTTAAAATTATTATATATTTTGAAAATTTTGTCGGAACAGACGGATGAAGAACATTGCATGAGTGCACAGAAACTCATTGAGGAACTTGCCAAATATGATGTCAAAGCGGAACGGAAGAGTATTTATGATGACATGAATCAGTTGATAGATTTCGGCTATGACATTATTTTGACAAAAGCAAAAGTCAATGGAGGCTATTATATGGCCAGCAGGGAATTTGAGCTGGCGGAATTAAAGCTTTTAGTGGAAGTCGTACAGTCTTCTAAATTCATCACGTTAAAAAAATCAAAAGAGCTTATCGGCAAAATTGAAAAACTGGCGTCCCAGTCGGAAGCAAAACAGCTTCAAAGGCAGGTGTATGTAGCAAACCGTATTAAAACCGCCAATGAAAGTATTTATTATATTGTGGATGATATTCATA
Organism: uncultured Lachnospiraceae bacterium; assembly: GCA_947175285.1. The sequence continues at coordinate 5,173 of CAMWMM010000349.1, read as the reverse complement.
GGGCGATACAGGATAATGAGCAGATTTCTTTTCAGTATCTGGAATGGAATCTGGAGAAACAGCTTGTTCCGCGCAAAGACGGTAAACTGTACCATGTAAGTCCCTGGGCGCTTACCTGCAAGGATGAGAATTACTATTTGATTGCGCATGATAAGGAAGAAGACAAAATCAAACATTTCCGCGTAGATAAAATGGGAAGCATACAGGTGTTATCAGGTGTGAAAAGAGAGGGCGCGGCGCTGTTCGAGCGTTTTGATATTGCCGATTATGCGAATAAGACATTCAGTATGTTTGGCGGAAAGCAGGAGACGGTTACGATACGGTTTCAAAATCACCTGATAGGCGTTGTTATGGATAGATTCGGCAGGGATGTTTCTATCAGAAAAAGAGATGACGAGCATTTTTCCGTTCGGGTGACGGTGGCTGTCAGTGGTCAGTTTTTCGGATGGCTCACAGGTCTGGGAGAGGGTGCATGTCTGATAGCGCCGACGGATATTGTGGAGCAATACCGCAATTATCTTCAAAATGTCATAGGTAATTATCAATAAATTAAGACCATTGGGATATGTTACAAAACATATCCTCTTTTTAACATAAGGATGACTCGCAGAGCGTGGCATCCGTTTTTTTTTAATTTTATTTTCTTATAGAGATTGACATGGGGTAGGTATTATCATATACTAATCATACACCACTAAATATAGAAAAGTTATGTTAACGGCAACTATATTTTGTAGTATAGATAGTATGGATAGTAAGTGAGGGAGAAATGGTATGAGTAGTCTTGTAGAAGCGCCGGGAGCAGTGGATGCGAACTATGGAGAGGAATACAGACCGCAGAAAGATGTCAAAGTCATTAAAAAAGACGGCAGCCTGGAGGACTTCAATGTTCAGAAAGTTATTGATGCTGTCGGAAAAAGCGCTTACCGTGCCTTGACAAAATTTACGGAAGATGAAAAACGGCATATCTGTCAAACGGTAGTGAATCGTGTGAATGAGTTGGAGGAAGAGCAGATTCCGATTCAGATTATGCATAATGTAGTAGAAAGTGCATTAGAGGAAGTGAAACCCATCGTAGCCAAAAGTTATCGGGATTATCGTAACTATAAACAGGATTTTGTGCGCATGATGGATGATGTTTATAAGAAGAGTCAGTCTATTATGTATATTGGAGACAAGGAGAACGCTAATACGGACAGTGCACTTGTTTCTACAAAAAGAAGCCTTATTTTTAATCAGTTTAATAAAGAGTTGTACCAGAAATTCTTTATGACTACGGAAGAGATTCAGGCATGCAGGGACGGTTATCTTTATGTACATGATATGTCAGCAAGAAGAGATACAATGAACTGCTGTCTGTTCAATGTTGCCGAAGTGCTGCAAGGCGGCTTTGAAATGGGAAATATCTGGTATAATGAACCCAAAACACTGGATGTTGCTTTTGATGTTATCGGAGATATCGTGTTAAGCGCGGCAAGCCAGCAGTACGGCGGATTTACCGTACCGGAAGTGGACAAGATTTTAGAGCCGTACGCGGAGAAAACTTATCAGAAGAGTCTGGCGAAATACGCCCGTTTCGGATTAGACAAAGAGGTTGCCGAAGCGGAAGCGTTAGAAGATGTAAAAAGAGAGTTTGAGCAGGGCTTTCAGGGCTGGGAGTATAAATTTAATACAGTGGCAAGCAGCCGTGGGGATTATCCGTTTATTACCGTAACGGCTGGTATCGGAACCAGAAGATTTGCAAAACTCGCCACTATCATCATGTTAAATGTACGCAGAAAAGGACAGGGTAAAAAAGAGTGCAAAAAACCTGTACTTTTTCCTAAAATAGTCTTTCTTTATGATGAAAACCTGCATGGACCGGGAAAAGAACTGGAGGAAGTCTTTGAGGCAGGCGTACAATGTTCGGCAAAGACAATGTATCCGGACTGGCTGAGTCTTACCGGAAAAGGCTATATTGCAAGTATGTACAAGCAATATGGAAAGGTGATTTCACCGATGGGATGCCGTGCTTTCCTGTCTCCTTGGTATGAAAGGGGAGGAATGCATCCTGCTGATGATGGGGACGCACCTATTTTTGTGGGTAGATTTAATATTGGTGTAGTTTCTCTGCATCTGCCGATGATTTTAGCAAAATCCCGTCAGGAGGGCAAAGATTTCTATGATGTGCTGGATTATTATCTGAATTTAATCCGCCAGCTGCATATCAGAACATATGCTTATCTTGGTGAAATGCGGGCATCTACGAATCCGCTTGCTTACTGTGAAGGTGGTTTTTATGGCGGACATTTACAGCTTCACGATAAGATTAAGCCGATTTTAAAGACAGCTACGGCAAGTTTCGGTATTACGGCATTTAATGAATTACAGGAGTTATATAATGGGAAATCGCTCGTTGAGGACGGTCAGTTTGCCCTTGAAGTATTAGAACATATTAATAATAAAATTAATGAATATAAAGAGGAAGACGGTCATCTATATGCTATTTACGGAACGCCTGCGGAGAATCTCTGCGGCCTTCAGGTGAAACAGTTCCGTGCGAAATACGGCATTGTAGAGGGTGTTTCCGATAGGGAATATGTTTCCAACAGTTTTCACTGTCATGTAACGGAAGATATTACTCCGATTGAAAAGCAGGATAAGGAATACCGGTTCTGGGAACTTGCCAACGGCGGGAAAATTCAGTATGTAAAATATCCTATTGATTATAATGTTGAGGCAATCAAAACATTAATTAGACGCGCAATGGATATGGGATTTTATGAGGGCGTCAATCTTTCGCTTGCATATTGTGACGACTGCGGACATCAGGAACTGGAGATGGATGAATGCCCTGTCTGCGGAAGCCGTAATCTGACCAAAATAGACAGAATGAACGGATATCTTGCTTACTCGCGTGTTCATGGAGATACGAGACTGAGCGACGCTAAGATGGCGGAGATAGCAGAGCGAAAAAGTATGTAAAAAAGGGTAAGGTAGAGATGAGATATCATAACATAACAAAGGACGATATGCTGAATGGGGACGGGCTGCGGGTTGTTCTGTGGGTTGCGGGCTGTTCCCACTGCTGTAAGGAGTGCCAGAACCCGATTACATGGGATCCTGACGGCGGGATATTATTCGATGAGCAGGCGAAAAAAGAAATTTTTGAGCAGCTTGACAAACCTTATATTTCAGGCGTTACATTTTCAGGCGGAGACCCGTTTCATTCGGCAAACAGACCGGAAATCAGGAATCTTGCGGCGGAGATTAAACAGAAGTACCCAACGAAAACAATCTGGCTTTATACCGGAGATTCCTGGGAGAATATCATGCAGGATGCCGCTATGAAATATATTGATGTTTTAGTGGACGGAGAGTTTGTTGTGGCGCAAAAGGATACAACCCTGCGCTGGAAAGGGAGTAAAAACCAGAGAGTGATTGACGTACAGGCAAGTTTGAAAAAGGAGGACGCCTCTGTTCCGGTATTGTATTGTGAATAGTGTGAATAATGTGAAAAATAAATTTTTCACATGCGAGTTTGCGCTTACGCTCAAACATCGCAGAATGAGGGGCATGGCATGAAGACAATCAAAATTAAATATTTTACGGACAAAATAGAAAAACTGACCTATATAAACGGTAAATCGGATTGGATTGATTTGCGTGCGGCAGAGGATGTTACTTTAAAAAAAGGCGATTTTAAGCTGATTCCGCTTGGCGTGGCAATGGAGCTGCCGGAAGGATATGAAGCGCACGTTGTGCCGAGAAGTTCGACTTTTAAAAATTTCGGGATAATCCAGACGAATCACCAGGGCGTAATAGACCGTTCCTATTGTGGAGATAATGACCAGTGGTTTATGCCGGTCTATGCAGTGCGTGACACTCAGATTCATGTAAATGACAGAATCTGCCAGTTTCGTATTATGGAAAATCAGCCGAAAATTGTTTTTGACGAGGTAGAAAGTCTTGACAATGCGGACAGAGGCGGACACGGCAGCACCGGAAAGCAATAGAAAAATAAGCATAAAAAACTTCTTCTAAGGCATACTAAGAAAAAATGTCGCGGAAGGAGTTTTTATTTGTGCAAAGTGAAAATAATGAAAATAGAATGACAACATCTTTAGAAGAAAGTATGCGGTATTTGAAAGAACGTCTACAGCCGGATACCAGCTTTGATATTGTATACAGGGTAATTGATGTAGGCGGCAGACAGGCATGTATGTATTTTGTGGACGGTTTCTGTAAAGATGACCTGATGATGAAACTTTTACAGTTTTTTATCAGCATCAAACCGGAAGATATGCCAAAGAGCGCATATGAGATGGCCAAAAAAGAGGCGCCTTATGTAGAGATAGATTTAAAAGATAAATGGGATGATATCTTTTACAATATTTTATCGGGCGTTTTTGCGCTTTTTATCGATGGATATGACAGATGTGTACTGATTGACTCAAGAACTTATCCGGCAAGAGGAGTATCGGAACCGGAGAAAGATAAGACACTGCGAGGTTCCAAAGACGGTTTTGTGGAAACCGTAGTTTTTAATACGGCTTTGATCCGCCGAAGAATCAGAAGCACCGAATTGCGGATGGAAATGATGAATGCAGGTAAAAGTTCCAGAACCGATATCGTGTTATGCTATATGGATAACAGGGTAGACCATAAATTTCTCGATAAAATCAAGAAGAGAATTTCGGAACTCAAGGTGGATGCGCTTACTATGAACCAGGAGAGCCTTGCAGAATGTTTGTACCAGAGAAACTGGTTCAACCCGTTTCCTAAATTTAAGTTTACGGAACGTCCTGACACGGCGTCTGCACAAATATTAGAGGGGGATATCATTATTTTGGTAGATAATTCTCCCTCGGCTATGATTGTTCCCACGTCCATTTTTGATATAGTGGAGGAGGCGGATGACTATTATTTCCCGCCCATTACCGGCACATATCTGAGACTTTCACGTTTTTTGATTGGTATTTTAACGTATTTACTCACACCGACGTTTTTGCTTTTGATGCAGAATCCTGAGTGGATACCGGAATCGTATCGCTTTATTATGGTAAAGGAACCTTCCAACATACCGCTTATTGCACAGTTTTTATTGCTAGAGCTTGCCATCGACGGACTTAAACTTGCGGCAATCAATACGCCGAATATGCTAAGTACGCCGCGTAGTGTCATGGCAGCGCTC
>CAMWMM010000348.1 GCA_947175285.1 uncultured Lachnospiraceae bacterium | reverse complement strand
GGGGGCTCTGGAGCCGTCGGCGTTTAGCTGCCGTATTTTGGCAGCTTATGCGCCGTTACGAGCGGCAATGCAGCGAAAGCGACCCTGCGGTGATTCATCAATGCTGCCTACCGAACCGTCACAGCAATACAGTTATGCATTTCCCTCATTCATTGTTAGACATATTGCACTACAATATCCCGATAATCCCGATACCCTTCATGCACCTTCGTAGTTTCCACTTGTTTCGTTCCATCCGTCCGGAACAGATACTCCTGATATTCCCCGTCCTGATATGCGAAGTCCTCGCCGTTGTCATAATAATGAGTATAGGAACCGCATCCGGGATATACTTCCAGAATCAAATCCGGATTTTCTATTTCACCGACATATATCTGCGGCTGTGCTTTCGGAAGAATCGTTCCTTCTTTTACAAAGACTGGACAGATATCCAAAGGCGCATCCACAACATAATATTGGTTTCCCTGATATTCCGCATGGCTCCAATAATCATACCAGACGCCCTCCGGCAAATAAACCATGCGCTTGCGCGCGCCCTGTTCCACGACCGGAGCGACAAGAAGCTGTTTTCCGACCAGAAATTCATCATTCAAATTTCTGACATTAACGTCATTTTCATAGTGCAGAACAAGAGGTCTGATAATCGGAAGTCCGGTTTTTTCGCACTCCCGGCATAAATCATAAAAATAGGGCAGCAGCGTATAGCGCAGTTCCACATATTTCCGGTAGATAGCAAGCGTTTCATCTCCGAAAAGCCACGGTTCCTGATTCATACTGCCTTTGGCGCAGTGATTCCGAAACAGCGGAGAAAAACAACCGACTTCTACCCAGCGGATAAGAAGTTCCGGTGTGGTATCGGCGCCAAAACCGCCGATATCGGTTCCGATAAACGGAATCCCGCTTAAACCCAGGTTACATTGCTGCGGAATTGCCATGCGCAGATGCGTCCAGAGACTTTGATTATCTCCGGTCCAGGCGGTTGTGTATTTCTGAGAACCACTGTAGCAGGCTCTTGTGATGACAAAAGGTCTTTTGTTTGTCAGCCTTTTCCATCCCTCATAGGTGGCTTTTGCCATGTTGTGGCCATATATGTTATGTATCTCGGCATGTGTGGATGCTCTGTCTTCATCCGTAAAAATAATATCATCAGGGAGTGGACCGTGGAAACTAGCCGGTTCATTCATATCGTTCCAGATTCCGCTTACGCCTAACTCCGTATAAAATAGCAGGTGTTCTCCCCACCACCGGCGCACATCGGGGTTGCCGAAGTCCGGGTATACCGCATCGCCGGGCCAGACAGCATTAACATAGACGCTGCCGTCAGGGGACTTGGCAAAATAATCTTTTTCGATACCTTCTTCATACATAAAGTAATCTTTTTCCACTTTCACACCGGGGTCAACAATCGTCACCGCCTTGATGCCTTGCGTCTTTAAATCGGAAAGCAGGGTGCGGGCATCGGTAAACCGTTCTTTATTCCATGTAAAAACTTTATAGTCCTCCATATAGTCAATATCAAAGTGCAGGGCGTCGCAGGGAATGCGGTGTTCTTTCAGTTTTGAGGCAAGATAGCGGAATGTTTCCTCGCTGTCATATCCCCAGCGGGACTGGTGGTAGCCAAGCGCCCATTTGGGCGGCAGGGGCATACGTCCCGTCAGATAAGTATAACCGGAAACAATTTCAGGCATGGACTCACCACCGATGAAATAATAATCCAGATTGCCGTCATCACTGCCGAAACTGTAGTAATTATTATTTTCTTTGCCGAAGTTAAAATAACTTTTAAATGTATTGTCATAAAAAATGCCGTAGACGCCGCTTTCTTTTAATATAGTAAAGAAAGGAATGCTTTTATAGAGTGACTTAAAGCTGTCCTCATGCGGGTCCGGAATATCGCTGTTCCAGTTTTCATATTCATAATACCGTTTGTTTAAAACGCCTGTTTTATCGCCAAGTCCATAGATACAGTCATTTGTATCCAGTTTTTTGACACATTGCACCGTATCATTTTGATGACTGGAGGTATCGACGCTATGACCTTCCTGTGCTATGAATTCGGCAAAAGATTCCTGTACTTCAAAGCGAGGAATCCTTTTTCCACGATAGTCGGCACAGAGCAGCGTTCCCTTTTTATCATAAAAATCTATTATAAAGTTATCATAAATTTTGCAGATTAAAAAATCAGTTGTTATTGTAAGAACATCATCTGCCCTGTTTACGGTAAAAGAAACCGGGCATTCCCGCCTGTTCTCAACTGCTTTAGAATGGTGGTCTGTTGTATGGTATGGTACAAATACGTTGATTATTTTGTCGGTTATGACTTGTATCTGCGCAGTCTGTTTTTCATAATGAAGTGTGAGAGTTTGCTCTTTCTGTTCATAATTAAGTAACGTTCCAAACATATAACATTTTCCTTTCCAAGACCTGTTTTTATGGCTAATTTGACAGCTTATACTGCCTGATACTTATTTTAGTAATAAAGCCCCGGAATTGCAAGTTTTTCTATAATTTTTCGGAGAACATCCATATTTATCGCGGAATTTTCGATAAAAGTAACTGCTGTTATCATATCCGATGTTTTCCATAATCTGTTCTACGGAAAGCGGTGTCTGCGAAAGCAGATAAGCGGCTTGCTGCAGTTTCCTTTGCTGTAAGAGTTCTTTGAAATTGGAGTCGGTATGCCGCTTTAACAAACGGCTGATATAATAAGCAGGCTGTTTCATTTCTTCAGAAATCTCTGTCAGCGTTCCGTTTTTATAATGCGATTCTATGTATTTTAAGACAGTAAAAACAAGATTCTGCTCGTATTGATGCGGGTCGTCCTGATTGATGGATTCTGCAAAAAAAGACAGATTCATGAACAAAAGTCCCATCGTCGTCTGATTGATGGTGTTTGTACCTGTTTTTTTATGGATTAATGTCCATATCATATTCTCAATTAAATGCTGTACGGGAAGAATCTCTTTTGCCTGAAAATGTAGGTAACTGGAATGGGAAGCATCTCCGGACAGAGCGGATATCAGAAAATCATACAGGATGTTTTCTTTTTCAATCATGGAAAAGGCACGGTCGAAAAAGGTGGGCAGAATAATGAAATTGACAGCAATATCATGTTCCGCGGCGGGCAGAATCTCCTGAGTTGCATTTTGATTTAAAAAAAGCAGGTCGCCCTCCTGTAATGTAATACGTTCCTTATCATTGATGATATGTGTTGTGCTGCCGCTGCACATATAGACCATTTCCACATAGTTGTGGCGGTGCTTCGGAAAGTGGACAAATCTGGTATGGGGGCGTATTTCAATTAAACGTCCCTTTTGCAGCAGTTTCTGACTGTCGATGACAAAATCTTTATGTGATGTATAAAGTTCCTTTTTAATGTTCCGCGCGCCATTTAATATCGCCTGTTCTTCTTCCGTGATTTCCTGAAGATGCCATAGTAATTCTGCCTGCATACCATTGTAAACCTCTCTTTTTTCAGATAGTGTTATAAATTTATTTTTCACACTGTTAGTATAACATAAAAGGCTGTCATCCGTCATCTGGGGATTTTGCAAATAAGGTCCTGTTTTTTTAGTATCAAAGACCTGTTAAAACAGATATGGGAATGGTATATTAAGTGTAATATAAAGAAAAGGAGAACGGAACATGACACAGAAAGAAAGATACGAAGCAGCAAAAGAAATGTACGCGAAAGTTGGAGTGGATACGGATAAGGCGATTGCGACATTGAAAGAAGCGCCGGTTTCTCTGCATTGCTGGCAGGGAGATGACGTAACGGGATTTGACCATGACGGCCCTTTGACAGGAGGTATTCAGACAACGGGAGATTATCCGGGAAAGGCGAGAACACCGGAAGAGTTGATGGCTGATATGTCATTGGCATTAGAGTTGATGCCCGGTAAGAAAAAATTAAATCTACATGCAAGTTATGCTATTTTTGAAGAGGGAGAGTATGTTGACCGCGATAAGATTGAACCGAAACATTTCGCAAAGTGGGTAGAATTCGCGAAAGAGAGAAATATGGGAATTGATTTTAACCCGACTTTCTTCTCCCATGATAAAGTAAAAGACGGTTTAACTTTATCAAGTCCCGATGAAGAAACAAGAAAATTCTGGATTGAGCATGGTAAAGCATGTATCCGTATCTCCGAATATTTTGCAAAAGAGACTGGAATACCATGTGTTATGAATATCTGGACAGGGGATGGTTACAAGGATATTCCGGCTGACCGCCTGGGACCGAGAATGCGCTATAAGGATTCCATTGAGCAGATATTATCAGAGCCGTTTGATAAAAATCTTGTGAAACCATGTGTGGAATCCAAAGTGTTCGGTATCGGCGTAGAATCCTATACAGCAGGAAGTGCAGAGTTTACGCTGACATTTGCGGCAACACACGAGGGATGCCTGCCGCTTATGGATAACGGTCATTATCATCCGACGGAAGTGGTATCGGATAAGATTCCGGCGCTTCTTTGCTTTTTCCCTGAAATTGCGCTCCACATTACCAGACCGGTACGTTGGGACAGTGACCATGTTGTTTTATTTGATGATGAGACAAAAGAGATGGCAAAGGAAATTGTCAGAAACGACGCACTTAACCGCGTTTATATGGCTCTTGATTATTTCGATGCAGGCATTAACCGTATTTCCGCATGGACAGTCGGCTTTCGTAGTTGGCAGAAAGCCCTGCTTTCCGCTCTTTGCACACCGAATGCAGAACTTAAGAAGCTGCAGGATGAGAACCGTATGACAGAACTTATGGTATTGCAGGAGGATATTAAAACATATCCGTTTGGTGATATCTGGGAAGAATATTGCAGACAATGCGGCGTAATTGCGGATAAGAGCTGGTTTGAAGCAGTTCAGAAATATGAAGCGGAAGTATTGTCAAAGAGAAAATAAATAACTTATGTTATAGAAACTGAAGTCATAAGGGGAATCTTTTGATTCCCCTTTTTCTGTGAATATGTTATGATAATGTAAGTAATAAATTGTATACAGACAAATATCACAGGGGAAGAGAAAGGCGGGACTATTAAAATGACTTTTGATTTAAAAAAAGACGGGAAGCGGATTATCGTTATCTGTATTGCTTCAGTGATTATGGCAATAAATACGAAAACTTTTGTCAGGACAGGCGGTTTGTATCCGGGCGGGGTTATGGGATTAACCATTCTGATACAGGCAATTTTTGAAAATTTTCTTCACATTACAATACCGTATACGGTAGTCAATTTATTGTTAAATATGCTTCCTATCTATATCGGATTCCGTTTTATCGGGAAAAAGTTTACTTTATATTCCTGTCTGATGATTGTGTTAAACAGCATATTAACGGATATTATACCGGCATATATCATCACTTATGATACTCTGTTAATCAGTATTTTCGGTGGAATAATCAGCGGGGTTGCCATCAGCATGTGTTTGATGATGAACGCCACGACAGGCGGCACGGATTTTCTGGCAATTTACTTGTCTGAGAAAAAAGGAGTCGAGTCTTGGAATCTCATACTTGGTATCAATGCCGTCATCATTTCCCTTGCCGGTCTTTTATTCGGATGGGATAAAGCGTTGTATTCCATTATTTATCAGTTTGCGTCAACGCAGGTTTTGCACATGCTGTATAAGAGATATCAAAAGCAGACGTTATTTATTGTTACCAACAAACCGAAAGATGTATGTCAGGCAATTTATG
>CAMWMM010000347.1 GCA_947175285.1 uncultured Lachnospiraceae bacterium | reverse complement strand
ATTCAATATGGTTTTGTCAGTGCGATGCAGCAGTCAACCGTGCAAATCGGCAAACTTAGTATCCAAGGCATCGTAAACACCATGGGGGTGACGGCAACTGCCGCATTTACCGCAATCAACCGAATTGATGACTATGCCTATATTCCGGAACAGAACATAGGACACGCCATGACGAGCGTAATGGCACAAAACCGCGGCGCAGGAGAGACAAACCGCGTCCGCACCGCTTTCCGTGTCGGTATGTGTATAGAGCTTGTGTATGGTGTCGTCATGGGAATTTTATTATTACTTTTTGCAAATCCGCTCATGCATCTGTTTACACATGATGAAGCAACAATCGTGCTTGGAGAACAGTATCTGCACCTAATTGCCTTCATGTACATTGTCCCGGCTTTCACAAACGGCGTACAGGGATATTTCCGCGGAATGGGAGATTTAAAAATCACCCTGTGGAGCAGCCTGATTAATATGGGAGTCCGCGTGATTGCCTGCATTCCGCTTGTGTTTGTCTGTAAGATGGGCATTATTGCCCTGCCATGGGCATATTTGATTGGATGGGCGGCAATGATTCTGTATGAGCTGCCGTTTCTGGTGCGGAGGAGGATATGAACTAATGAACCTTTTTTCTGATTAACAAAATTTTATTGAATAATTTTATCAAATTGCGTTATGCTAATCGTGGGATAATCCTCCTTACCGAATGCAGAAAATCTCCTTGACAAAAATGGAAAATCTGCATAATATATGAGTAGGAAGAGACTCTTCTCAGGTGTTCCACTACCTTAAAGGTGAATTATGATTGGTGTTCCGCCACCATAAAGGGCGAATTATGATGAATGAGTAAGGATATCTTTCCTTACTCATTACTTTTTAGGAGAAGCATTATGGAACTATTTTTTTATGATGTAGATGCAGCTTATGTAAAATACCTCAAAGCAACTGAAAAAGCCAAACGCGGTTTTACTCGTGTTCCTGATGTGGAATATGAGAATGAGCGTAAAATGGTTTGCGGGGTTGTTTTGGAAATGAATGGTTATAAATATTATGTACCTGTGTCTTCCTACAAGAAAAAACAACCGAATAATTTATTGATTCGTTTGGAAAACGATAGTTACAATCAGATAAAAGGGTCTCTACGCTTTAACTATATGTTTCCCGTAGATGATTGCTATATATCCAAACGTGACTTCAATAAGGAAACTCCTGGTCGAAAGGAATTCCTTCGTAGACAGTGGGTTTACTGCAACTCCATCAAAGATGACATAAAGCAGATGGCTTGGGATACATATAATGGAGTGATTTCTAATACAGATTCCACACTGGTAAATGCATCATGTGATTTCAAACTTTTAGAATATGCTGCCAAAAACTATAAGCCAGAAAAATTGCCCTGCCATGCAGTCTGCCCTGGACCATAGCCATAAGATGTATCGAGGTCATATAGATAACCATCCTTATAGCCAATCGTCAGGTTACAATCCGTTGTCCTCTCCCATCCTGCTGTAGCAACTCTCCGATATGCATCCTCATATCTTTTTAATCCGGAAACATCTGCATTGCCATCTGCTGCCAATTTGTCATATCCTGTCATCCGGTTTACCAAATGATAAACCACCATCTTTTCTTTATCTCCCGATATGTATTGAAGAGATTCCTCTGTACCATAATTTACCGGGTCACAAAATGAGATATGCTCATACAGGTAATAACTTTCTCCCTTGATTCAATGCTGCTTCTATCCTTTTGGCAATTCTTCATCCACTCCACTTGCGTGAATAAAGAAATCATATGGATCAACTGTCAGCCTTAAATCAGCATCTTTGGGGATTATAATCCCATTTTCTTCAAAGCACGCCATTCCTGATCTGCACAGACTTCACGTTCCGCTTTTGTTAAACCCTTTACATAATAGGGTGATTTTTTATTGAAATACTTGTCGCTAATATGCTGTTCAGGATTTGCAAATTTTTTATTTTCCTCGTTTACCTTTGAATAATGTTCGTTTAAAACCTCAAAATACTTTTCTAACTTAGACAATGCATTAAAAGTCGGAAATGTAGTTATGCTTAAAATAGCGGGGTACTTACTTCTTTTCCTTTTGAAAATAGGAAAAAACGTCAAACCCATTCAAAGCTCATAAGGCACTGCTCTCTGGCACAACACCTTATATCAACGCTTTGACCGACACTCAAGTTGCCCGTCTTTATTATTATATTGCGTGGGTATGAGAGAATCTTTCCATCTCATTCTGGCTATATCCATCCACCTGTGTTGCCGTAGATACGCGAGTGTATATATAACATTTTTTCTGTTTTTCACTTGGAATCACCTCCCGAAAGCTGCTTTAGCCCTTCCATGCTGACCATAGCAAGCGTCTTCATCTGCTTAATCGCAAATTCTCTGAGCAGAACCAAACGTTCCGACATCACCTTGCCCTGTTCAATCAGAATTGCATTGTAACTTTCCATATTTGCAAGAACAAGAAGCTGATTCAGGTTTGCCTCATCACGCATATTACCTTGCTTTCCCGAATTGCTGTCACGCCACTGCTTCGCTGTCATGCCAAACAATGCAACATTTAAAAGATCGGCTTCATTGGCATATTTATATGAAATCTGCTCCGGCGGTATCAGATTGTCTTTAATTGCATCTGTATGTATACGATAATTCAACTTGGCTAACTCACGATTAAGATTCCAGTTGAGAGAAAGGCTGCTGTTTTCATCTTGCTTAAGCCTCTGGTAATCCTCTATGATATACAGCTTAAATTCCGGAGATATCCATGATGCAAATTCAAAAGCTATGTCCCGATGCGCATAAGTTGCAGCATATCGTCCCTGCTTGCTTACGATACCGATTGCTCCTGTTAATTCAATCCAACGTTTCGGGGTCATGACAAAACTATTATCGCCCGCCTCATTTTTAATTGCCTCGAATTCGAGGCAATTAAAATTTGAATTATGCAAAACCTCCCATAGACCGATAAAGGAAATCGTACTCCTTGATCTCATCCAGTTCTGAATAACATATGATTTTTTGATTGCTTTACCCTTTTTCTTTAACCAACTTTTCATACTTCATCTGATACTCTATCAACCGCGGAATGTATTCCGGTGGGGTGCGCCTTCCTGCCTCCCAATCCTCCAATGTACGAACAGGTATCCCCGTATGAACCGAAAATTCTTTTCTATTCTCGCCCGCTTCCTCACGAAGTTCTGTTATTCTTTTTGCTATATCCATATTCCCATCTCTCCACGCATTGCGATATATGTATCATAGCACATTATACGTTTCTTCGCAATGCACTTTGTCTCGCTTGTCCTACTCTATCTTTTCCAGCACATCTGGCCCATATTTCAGTATGGTCTTTTGAACTTCCAGTCTTTTTAATTTTAAAAATCAGCAATAAGGAAGCCGGAATTTCCATCACAACAGCTAACACAAAAAGGAGGGAAAAATATCTCCCTCCAGTTTACTTATATCATGCTAAAGTGTTTGAATGCCATTTTGATAACTTCCTCTTTTTTGAGCGGACACTGTGACACCTTTGCATCATCCTTCTTTGCTAATTTATAGTTCTGTCCTACATCCAGTCCGCATTTCCGCTTTACCTATGCAATATACAGTGAAGCAACCGACAATCCTGTCTGTTCTTTCGCATAGTCCTTTGTTTCCTAATAAGTCGCGTCTTTCCAGAACCCGGACATATCCATATCCTCCAGCGAGAACTCTACTCACACCTTCTTTGAGCCGATTTCTTCCTTGGAAAGCAAAACAAGCGTCTCCACATTCCCCGTCCACGGAAACATATCGACAGCCACACATCTTTCCACCCGGTATCCCCTGTCCAAAAACACCTCCAAATCCCGTGCCAGACTGGTCGGTTTGCAGGAAATATACAGAATATGCTCCACACCGTAGCGGATAATCTTATCCAACGCTTTCGGGTGAATCCCCTCACGGGGCGGGTCTAAAATAATCATATCCGGTTTTACGGCAATCGTATCAATTACTTTCAACACATCTCCCGCAATGAACTCACAATTATGTAAACCATTCAGTTCAGCATTTTCTTTCGCCGCTTCGACTGCTTCTTCCACAATCTCCACCCCGATTACTTTCTTTGCCACAGGAGCCATCAACTGCGCAATCGTTCCGGTTCCGCTGTATAAATCAAATACAACCTTCCCCGACTCCGCTTCTTCTCCTGTTTTCACTTTCTGCTGCTCTCCGGACTGCAAAAAATCCGCAATATATTCCCTTGCCGTCTGATAAAGCACCTCAGCGCCCAAACTGTTTGTCTGGAAAAAAGAAAACTGGGAAATCTTGAACTTTAAGCCAAGCACTTCCTCATAAAAATAGTCTTTTCCATACAAAATAACGGTTTCATCGCTCTTTACCACATCGGCAAGCGAATCATTTTTCGTATGCAGAATGCCTGTAATCGTTCCATCCAGCGACAGAGCAAGCAGCGCAACCTTCAATCCTTCCAATATCGCGCTTTCGGAAAAGGCTCCCTCACTCTGCTCCGGTATCTGCGTCGTTGTCACAAGTGCAATCAAAATCTCTCCCGTTTTTGCCGCCTTACGGACTAATAAATGACGCAGATAACCTGTGTGGCGCAGCCTGTGATAAAATGTTATGTCAACTCCATTCTTCCGCAATTTCTCAAAATATCCTTTGACACATTGCAGAATTTTACGATAATCTTCGTCTACAATCCGGCAGTCCGTAACAGATACAATATCATAAAAACTGCCTCTTTTATGCATTCCCAATGCCAAAGGGCCGTCTTTTACCTCATCACCGAATGTAAATTCCATTTTGTTGCGATAACCATAGCAGACAGGACTTGGTTTTATCCCTTCAAATATATAAGCATCTTGTTTACATAACACCGAATCCAGCAGTTTTTTTACCTGCCCTTCTTTGATATGTAATTGTTCCTCATAAGGCAGGGAAAGAAAAACACATCCGCCGCAGGCGCCAAAGTGCGGGCAGGGGCTTTCTATCTCCAACGGGGAAGGCTCTATCACTTCCAACAATCTTCCCTCCGCCTTTCCTTTTCTCACTTTATTGACCGAACATCTGATTTTTTGTCCGGGCAGCGCATTTTTTACCACGCATATGCCGTCCTGCGTCATGGCAATCCCTTTATTCGGAAAATCCACACGCTGTACAATTCCCTCTGCAACCTGTCCTCTTTTCATGCCAAATCCCTTTCCCATGTGTCAAGCCTGACGGCTTACACACGCGCCAAGCCTAACAATCTCCCAAAAGACAAAAAACGGGATGTACCCTGATTTCCGTACATCCCGCTATTTCTTTCTATTCTCCGCTTACTGCTTATCCGACGACTCTTCTTCACTTTCTTCGTCTTCTTCATCTTCAAACAAATCATCATCGAAATCATCGTCAAAGTCATCATCAAAATCATCCAGATAATCCGGCTGCATATAACGGAATACCGCATAAGCGATAGCTGCTACCGCTGCAATAGCTCCGATAATAGCCAGCACCCATAAAACTGCATTTTTCTTTTCTTCTTTTTTCTTCTTTCCCAACAATTCATTCACTCCTGTATTATCCAATACTTCATCCAATTTATTTAAAACTTCTTCCTTAATTTCTTTCATTTCTGTTCTGCACATACCCAAATCCTCTCTTTCCTAAATTTGCAGACAGCTTTCATCTGTCCGCATCTCTTTGCATCTTACAATATAATATACCACTAATTC
>CAMWMM010000346.1 GCA_947175285.1 uncultured Lachnospiraceae bacterium | reverse complement strand
GAGGCAAGAACGCCGCTTATTATTTCCGGACAGAGCGGAAAATCCACCAAATTATACGAGGCATGTGATATTCTTGCCAGACAGCTTACCCGCGGGGAAGATATGGAGGCACTCTCCAAAATGGATGCCATCATGGGCGTAGAGCGGGAAGAAACCGGAGATTTTATTGTTAATGAAAAGGATAAAGTGGTCAACCTGACCGCGCAGGGCGTTTCTAAAGTAGAGCGCTTTTTCCAGATAGAGAATCTGGCGGACCCGGAGAATCTGGAAATCCAGCATAATATTATTCTTGCGCTTCGTGCGCATAACTTAATGTTCCGCGATCAGGATTATGTTGTAAAAGATGAGCAGGTTTTGATTGTAGACGAATTTACCGGACGTATTATGCCCGGACGGCGTTATTCCGATGGTCTGCATCAGGCAATTGAAGCAAAGGAGCACGTTAAAGTAAAAAGAGAGAGTAAGACTTTAGCGACGATTACGTTCCAGAACTTCTTTAATAAGTTTGAGAAAAAAGCCGGTATGACAGGTACTGCTTTGACAGAAGAAAAAGAGTTCCGTGATATTTACGGAATGGATGTCGTAGAAATTCCGACCAATAAACCGATTGCCAGAATTGATAAACATGATGCGGTATATAAAACGAAACGGGGAAAACTGAATGCTATCATAGATGCCATAGTGGAAGCACATGCAAAAGGACAACCCGTACTGGTTGGTACGATTACCATCGAGGCATCGGAGGAACTCAGCGCTCTTTTGAAAAAGAGAGGGATTGAGCATAAAGTGTTGAATGCCAAATTCCATGAATTAGAGGCGGAAATCGTAGCAGATGCGGGTATTCATGGTGCGGTTACGATTGCTACGAATATGGCAGGACGTGGTACGGATATCAAATTAGATGAAGAGGCAAGAGCAGCAGGCGGCTTAAAAATCATCGGTACGGAACGCCATGAGTCAAGACGTATTGATAACCAGTTACGTGGTCGTTCCGGTCGTCAGGGCGATACCGGTGAATCTAAGTTCTATATTTCGCTGGAAGATGATTTGATGAGACTTTTTGGCGCGGAGAGAATGATAACCATGTTCAATGCGCTCGGTATTCCGGAAGATCAGGAAATTGAGCATAAGTCGCTTACAAAAGCTGTAGAAACAGCGCAGAAGAAGATAGAGAGCAATAACTTCGGGATTAGAAAGAATCTGCTCGAATATGACCAGGTTATGAACGAGCAGAGAGAGATTATCTACGAGGAAAGAAGAAGAGTTTTAAACGGCGAGAGTATGCGGGATGCCATTTATAAGATGATTACGGATATCGTGGAGAATTGTATTGATATCTGTATCGGCGATGATAATGATTTCGAGGAATGGGATTTCTCCGAATTAAATACGCTGCTTCTTCCGACGATTCCTTTACAGCCGGTTACGGCGGAGAGAGTTTTAAAACCGAAGAAAAACAGTTTAAAACAGCAGTTAAAAGAAGAGGCAGTGAAACTTTATGAAAGCAAAGAAGCGGAGTTTCCCGAACCGGAAGCAATCCGTGAAATTGAGCGTGTCATTTTATTAAAAGTAATCGACAGAAAATGGATGGATCATATAGACGATATGGATCAGCTTCGTCAGGGAGTCGGTTTACAGGCATACGGACAAAAGGATCCGCTTGTGGAATATAAGTTGAGCGGATATGAGATGTTTGATGAAATGACACAGAACATTAAAGAAGAAACCGTCCGTTTATTGTTCCATGTCCGTATTGAACAGAAAGTGGAAAGAGAACAGGTAGCTAAGGTGACGGGAACGAATAAGGATGATTCCGCACCGAAAGGACCGGTGAAGCGCATGGAAGCAAAAGTATATCCAAACGACCCGTGTCCGTGCGGTTCCGGCAAGAAGTATAAACAGTGTTGTGGAAGAAATGCATAATAGAAAGAGGGTGACGTTATTGGTAGAGTTAGATAATATGAAGTTCGAGCTTCAGGGTTATGAAAGTCCATTAGCGGAAGTGAGGGATTCACTTTGACTTAGCAGGTAAGGAGAAGCGAATCGAAGAACTGGAAATGGAAATGCAGGCGCCGGATTTTTGGAATGACCCGGAGAAATCCAACCAGAAGATGAGAGAGTCCAAGAGCCTGAAAGATGTTGTTGAGACAATAAAGGGATTAGAAAGTCAGTACGAAGATATTATGGCGTTGATTGAAATGGGATATGAGGACAATGACCCTGCGATTATTCCGGATATCAGCGAGGAATTGGAGACATTCAAGACAACTTTTGAAAATATCAGAGTGAGCACTCTGCTTTCAGGTGAATACGACAGAAATAATGCCATACTGCGTTTAAATGCAGGAGCTGGCGGAACGGAAAGCTGCGACTGGTGCAGTATGTTATACCGGATGTATACAAGATGGGCAGAACGGAAAGGCTTTGCTTTGGAAGTTTTGGATTATCTGGACGGGGAAGAAGCGGGGATTAAGTCCGTTACTTTCCAGATTAACGGTGAAAATGCCTATGGTTATCTGAAATCTGAAAAAGGTGTGCACAGACTTGTGCGTATTTCTCCGTTCAATGCACAGGGCAAACGCCAGACTTCTTTTGTATCATTGGATGTAATGCCGGATATTGAAGAGGATTTGGATGTAGAGGTAAAGGATGAAGATATCCGGATAGATACTTATCGAAGCAGCGGCGCCGGCGGACAGCACATCAATAAGACTTCCTCGGCAATCCGTATTACGCATTTCCCGACAGGAATCGTTGTGACCTGTCAGAATGAGCGAAGCCAGCATATGAACAAAGATAAGGCAATGCAGATGTTAAAAGCAAAGCTGTATATGTTAAAACAAGAGGAAAATGCGGAAAAACTATCGGATATCCGTGGGGATGTCAAAGAAATCGGATGGGGAAACCAGATTCGCTCCTATGTAATGCAGCCGTATACAATGGTAAAAGACCATAGAACAAATGAAGAATCAGGAAATGTAGGCGCGGTACTGGATGGAGAATTAGACCCGTTTATCAATGCTTATTTAAAATGGAAAAGTGTCGGAAAGTAAGATTCCGGCACTTTTTATATTAGGAAATTACGCTATTTTATCTCTGTGTTTTTTATCAAATCCAGAAAAAATCCCGCTATGGTAGTACACATATAAGGAAGCAGCCAAAGATATGCAACTCCACAGGATAACAGACCAAGCAGCATGAGCGGAACGAAGGTTGCAAGCAGATAAAAAAATCTGCATTTGCTGCCATCCATCAGTTTTCTGCTCAAGGATAACAATTCCGTAGCAGAATAATTTGGAAAATCGTGCAACAGGAAAAATGCCTGTAAATAGATTAAGAAAATCATGACAATAACCACGCCGCCGACGATTGACATCAGGGAACAGATTAATATTAATACAGGTTTCTGCGTTTCCTGTCCCATAAAATAAGACAAAAAGCATATCGGCAAAGCAGCAATACAAACCCAGACAGCAAGATACAGCTGAATAAAAAGCGCTTTACCCGGAAACATTCGAAAACCATAGAAAATATCATTGACTGTCACCGATCTGTCACAGGATAATTTCAAGGACATATAAGCCGTACCGGATAGAAATAATCCAAACAGCACAAAAAGACAACATGAAATGACATAATTCAAAATAATACCGGATACGGTATTCAAGTTTATTAGCGCCGTGCAAAAGAACGAAACAAGTTTTGTAATCACCGTAACGATTGCGACTGCACCGACAACTATGCCATATTTGCCAAACAGATGCTCTTTGGCAGCCGCCTTTAATTCTGCTGACGATTGATATCGATGTAATGTGTCATTCATGAGTAAACTCCATTCCCGCCTTAACAGGCAAGGTCTACATTCATTCCAAGATACTTATTGGCAGCATCTGAGGATTTCATTTCTTTCTGGTAAGGATTTTCTTCATTAAAGTAGCGTATTTGTGTAGAAGTAGTGCCGCCGGAAACATAAGTCCGCCCGCATTCCGGACAAACCGAAGTATGGATGGCAACGTTACATGATACTACTTCGCCGTTGTTTTGTGCTGCATCTTTATAAGCATTGGAAACATGTTCCTGTTCATGGCTTCTGACTCTGGATGCCGCTGCATCCGGGGAAATATGGGAAGCCGCCTTAAACGATACGTTTTCATCGGAACCATCCTGATATTTACGGTTTTTACATGTTTCACACTCGGCAGGAGAGGATTTGCGTCCCGCCTGCTTTTCAGTGGATTCGCCGGGGTTGCGGATAATGTGCTTTCCGCTGTCAGCCTCTGACGCTTGCTGCATTCCGCCGGAATATCCGTTGTAAGTATTTGTGTTTATTCCATTTATCATAGTAGAAAACTCCTTTCCGGATTAATAGGAAACATCATTTCCTTCCATTATTTCTTCAATCGCTTCATCAAAAGTGATGCCATATTGCTTTTCGTATTCCTGATTCACCATCTCCCTAATATACGGGTTTGTAAATACAAGATATACGATAGAAGTTACTATTATCGTATTGAGTACAATACCGCTGACAGCGCATATAATGCCTGTTTTTGCGTTTGAAAACAGCTTCGGACGGCGGCCTTTGGAAAGCAGGGCCAGCATGATGGCAACACTGCCCAGAATAAAAGGCGGATACACCGTAAAAGTAAAGCAGGATGCAATGGCAATAATGCCTACAATCATAGCTGCCCTGGCAAGGCTGCTTCCTGGTTCCGCGAAAGGTAACTGGTAATTGCCGCGGTTATAATACGGATAGTTATTGTTATCGTACGGATTATAATTATATGGCGATTCCGGCTGGTTTTGTTGCTGAAAGTCCATTACATTCTCTCCTGCGGTATTTTTCTTATTATTTATATAGTATACCATATTTATTTAGAAAATACTATGGCGGCTTTGAAAAAAATACAGTATAATAAGGTAAAAAGTAAATTTCACAAAGTGAAATTTACTTTTTACCTGCGAGTTTGTGCTAAAGCGCTTTCAGCGCAGCCCAAACATCGCGGATTCTAGTCATAGCGTGAAGAAGTTCTATGACTTGTGAAACAAGTCTTTCTCACATTATACAGGTTAACGAAAGGGCACGGTTGTAGAAATGGATATTATTTTAAAGTTAAAAGAAGAACTCAAAGTGGAAAAGTGGCAGGTAGAAGCTGCCGTGAAGTTAATAGATGAGGGAAATACCATCCCTTTTATCTCCAGATACCGGAAAGAAGCTACCGGTTCTTTAAATGACGAAGTGCTTCGTGATTTATATGAAAGGCTGACTTATCTGCGGAATCTGGAAGAGAAAAAAGAGCAGGTATTAAAAAGCATTGAAGAACAGGGCAAACTGACGGATGAGTTAAAAGAGCGCATTATTCAGGCGGAAACAATGGTAGTTGTGGAGGATTTGTACCGTCCATACCGTCCGAAGAGAAAAACAAGGGCAAGCGTGGCAAAAGAAAAAGGACTGGATGGGCTTGCGGATTATATTATGGCACAGAATGCCGAAACACCGATTGAAGAGGAGGCGGCAAAGTATCTGCATGAGGATGAGGATGCCGCTAAAGCAGTAAATACGGTGGAAGAAGCGATTCAGGGGGCGAAGGATATCATTGCGGAACTGATTTCCGATGAGGCGGATTATCGTATTTACATACGAAACATTACGATGGAAGAGGGAAAAATCGTCAGTACTGCAAAAGATGAGAAAGCACAGAGTGTTTATGAGATGTACTATCAATATGAAGAGCCGGTGAAGAAGGCGGCAGGACACCGTATTCTGGCTCTCAACAGAGGTG
>CAMWMM010000345.1 GCA_947175285.1 uncultured Lachnospiraceae bacterium | reverse complement strand
ATTTATATTACTATCAAATTATAGAAAATATATTACATGGAGGCGTTGCCTATGAGTATACCTCAATTTCATATTGCAGAGTTCGAGAGACTCCTGGAGCGCGTTATAGGCGGACGCGATAACTTCTTCCATTGTTCTGCCGCAACCGTGGCCATCATAAAAGAAATCATGGATACAGACTATCCCGAAAAGAGGATGACATCGAATTCCTTATGGATATGGTGAATTATCAGATGCGCCAATCCGGATACAAAGGGCCTAAACCCAGATTCCCGATCAGCAGGCATTTGGATCGGCTCTGTGCAGAACCGCTTTATATCAATTCCTACAAAAAACGAAAACATTCCGAAAGAAAATTGGGTGTTTTGCAGGGCAGGTTTGTTATGGCTGATGACTTCGACGACACCTCAGACTGTTTTAAGGAGTATATGTGATATGTACTTATTAGATACGCAAACATTTCTATGAGTTCTGTTTAATGGAAATGAATTTGGAATAAAAACATTGCGGTAATATTTACAGCCTTTACACGTGTGTGCAAAGGCTGTTTTAAAATATCAATATTCCCATACTTATGTTATGAACATCTTGCTTCTCCCGCAAGCCATTTCTTCAGCAGTTCCCTGAACTCGTCTTCGCGGCCGGCCGGTATCTCCACGGTAAGTCTCTTAACTTCTTTCCCCTCCGACTGAAATACCTGCGTGATTTCGTCCCGCGTCATGTTCTTCTTCAACGCGTTCACTTTTGCGTCACTGATCTGCTCCCTGAACTCGTCATAAATCCATTGCTGTGTGTCCTTCGGGAAATTAGTGAAGCGCATTACTGTCTTCTTTTTCAGCACGCCGTCAAAGAAGAGTTTCTGCAGGGGCTCAATCACATTCTCATTAAGCGCAAGGGCGTCATATATCGCCGATTTCTTTAATCCGAAATCTTTCATGAGCTGGTCAATGCGTTCGCCTTTCGCATAACGGCGCTTCTTGTATGTTTCCAGCCTGTCAATCACAATCTGCTGCTTTATCTTCTCCGGAAGTTTTGAGAAATCTCTGTAAAGGTTCGTATCGTTAATGATGTCCTTTGCACCCTCTTCGTCAATCTCATCCTCCTGATACACGATACATGGTACTGAACGGTATTTTTCTTCGTCGAATCCTTCCTCGTCACGGCATTCCAGGATGATCTCCGCACAGACATCTCTCCGGTTGTGACCCGCCAGAATCATGTACATTCCACCTGGCCTCTGCCATAGCACAAGAGGATCTTCTATTCCTTTCTCATAAACGGAAAGCTTCAGCTCCAGATACTTATCCGGCTGGTTTTCCTTTAAAAGCGGATACCTGTTCCATTCTGCCGGTGCGCCCTCCATCTTGGATATGTCTATGTATTCTATCTTCTTCCTGCTGTCATCTACCTGCAGCGTTCCTGAGCCTACTCTATTAAGCGTCTTAGATACATTCTGTGCTGCTCCTTTGGAAGTCTGCGTGACCTTGTTTAGAAAATCCTTATTTCCTACTGCTCCTTTTTTTCCAGCCATAGATTATTTTCCCCTTTCTTTCCGATCTTTCCGAATCCTCTCAATTGCTTCATCTGCAAATTCAGCCATTTGCCTGCTTGCAGGGCTCTTGCTGTTATAATACCCTATCGGCATATGTTCCTTTTGCGAGTTGTCCACATTTGCATCATTCTTGATGAACGTCTTAAAAGTATACTCTGGGGCAATTTCTTCTACAAGGCTCGTGTTATCAGCCATTGCTGTCTTCTTCCGCAGGTCCACCTTGTTGAACAGGAATCCAAGCAATTTCAGCTTCGGATTATATTCTGCCATCTCTTCTATCTGTGCAAGGGTAGGAGGCACCGCTTTAATCCCGAACATGCTGGATTCTATAGGTGCTAATACATAGTCCGCCTCTCCAAGTATGGTCTTGTTCATTACGCCTGCAGTCTTATCCATGTCAACAATAATGAAATCATAGTAATTTTCCTCACGTACGCTTTTCAGGCATTTCTTCCACATCTTATCCCTAATTCTATCCGTCATCATGCACAATGCTCCCTCTAACGCTTCACACTCCGCTGATCCGGCAACGACATCAATGCCATTATATTCTGTATGCATGATATAACCCTCTTCTTTAAAATCCTCCTGTCCAAGAAAGGCATTGTAGAAACTTACATCCGGATTTTCAAGGTAATCAGGGAACAAAACGCTTGACATATCCGACTGACTGTCTGTATCAATCGCAAGTATGTTATACCCTCGTTTTGACAATTCATAGGATAGATTCGTCACCACTGTTGACTTTCCCATGCCTCCTTTGTGCGCCCACACTGCTATCATTACGGGGCTGTCGAAACGCATCAGGCTCTTATCCAGCTTTGCGCTCTTTGCCTGCTCATATATACTTTCAAGGCTTCCTTCATCCATCTCGGAGATGTCCATCTCCATCAGGCTTTCCAGCTGCCATTGGTTCAGTTCTGTTGCCCTGTGCCAGTCCTTAATGTCCCACCCTTTCTTCTTCAGGAGTGCATTCATCCTGTCCTTCCAGTCGTTCTTTCGCATACACATTATCCTTCCCTGCTTAATTTCTCATCTTTATATTTTTTCTCAGTCACATTTTTTATTATACAGTTTTTTTTTTATTATTCAAGTTTTTACGCATTTATTTTTCCGCCCGGCGGAAAAATATTTCATTTGCGTACATTTATATGATAAGATTTCTTTATTTGGCAGCACAGATTCTAAAAATCATACTATAAATACTTTACTTCTTTTTAGAATTTCCGCCCGGCGGAAAAATTTACATTACTCTTCCACTCTACTCCGCCTGTTATTGTCTAATAACCGCATGCAACAATATCTAAACAGACTGATTTGTCCCATTATTGAAATAAACACGCCGAAATTTCCGCCGGGCGGAAATTTCAGCATAATCATTACTTGCATCTGCTTCTCTAAAGTAATATAATGGGGGAAAATCTTTATTTCTTTTTTTAGGGATGGCTTACAGCTTATGTTGTAAAACATCCTTATTTTGTCCCTCTTTCGGGACAAGGGAATCACAGGTTGGTTCCCTGTGGGCAAGGCAAATCGCCAAGCCAACAGTTGCTATTCAGGTAATTGGAAGGAGAATGAAATGTCAAATTTTCGCAACGTCTCTAAGTCCGAACCTTGTCCAATCTGCGGGAAACCGGACTGGTGTTCCGTACAGTATGTTGAAGGGAATACAAAGCTTCATTACTGCAGGCGTATAACGAACTGTTCCAACATCATCAGCGGCGTAAACGGTATGACTTATGTCTTTATCAAACAGACAAAGGACGGTTCCTGCATGTATAAGGAAGAGGCTGCGTATATGGAATCAAGAAAGGAATGGGAGAAAGCAAACGGCAGGAATAAATATGGGAACAAAGGGGCATCAAAGCCAAAACCAAAGCAAAACAATGTGCAGCAGCCTCCTCCGTCATATACCGCCCCATCTGTGGCACCATTAGACAATAAAAGTCTTGATGCCATCTACCGTACTTTCCTTAAAAAACTTCACCTCAATAAAAACCATGTGCGCTACCTAAAAAATGAGCGCTGGCCTGATCAGCTTATCATCCGATCCATGATGCGTTCCATGCCACCAGGAGGAAACAGCTATTATTACGGTACCGGACGGGAACTGATTACCAAAGAATTAATTCGGGAATTTGGTTCCTTGAAAGGAGTCCCTGGTTTTTATGAGCAGTCAAACGGCATCTGGAGTTTTTCCGGACAAAGCGGTCTGCTGATTCCTCTGTACGACCATAACGGCAATCTTTACAGGCTTCGGTTAAGATTAGATCATCCGGAGACAGATGAAAAAGGAAAAGAAAAGAACAAGTATCATAATTTTTCGTCTTACTATGAAGTTTCTACAGATGGAACCCATGCCACAAACGCATTCAAAAACGGATGCCGTTCCGGCAGTCATGCTGGGCTGTATACCACTCCCGCATACGATGACTATACAGTCTGCTACATTACCGAAGGAGAAAAGAAAGCCTTATTTGCGAACTATGTACTCCGGGCTCCCATAGTTTCTTTGCCAGGAGTAAATTCTTTCAATAAAGTTCTCGAAGCTATGGATGACGGACGGAATGTCTTAAATTATCTCGCGGCTAAAGGCTGCACGACGGTAATTATTGCTTACGACTCAGACAAGTATGTCAACGAAGCGGTTTTGATGTATGAACAGAAACTCATTGAACTTCTGGTCGGACGCGGTTTCCGTATTGCGCTTGCTTACTGGAACCCCGGATTTGGAAAAGGGTTGGATGATATCCTTTCCATCAATGTCCGCCCAAACTATGAATTGGTCAAGGTTTAAAACGGTTTGCTGCTGGTTATCCAGCACAAGCCGTTTTTACTTTTAAGAATTTTTTTCACGATTATTTTTCCGCCCGGCGGAATTTTATATACTTATGTAATACTATCAGGCCTCATGTTTATCATAAGCATAAGCCCCTTCAAGAAAAGCTTCAAGGCAAAAAACATAATCTATCATATCCATACGCCTACCCTTTTATTTGTATAAAATATAACAATATTAAATTTTATATTTTTGTGCCAACTTTTCCGCCCGGTGGAAAAATACTTACTCATTCATTATATTGTTACTGTTCACACCTCAATGTCATTAAGTTAAGCGAACCCTTATAAACACTGGGGTTATCAGCAATTTATATACCAATTTCATGCATTTTTTGGTTACACTCTCCTTTAAAATCGGAGGGGTGTAACCAAAATTTTAACAAAAATAGCCTACGAAAGAACCCGAAAAGCTCATAAATAAGGCATTTTTAATGCACTTGCTTAACTAAATGACATTGGTTCACACCTCTACTGTGTTTTGCATATTTATACGTTTTTTCGGTGTCAACAGCAACATTTTGGCGCTCGATTCCCACTGCTTTGATGGGGGAGTGAACAGTAACATTATATTGTTAAACATTATATGTCCAACTCAAAATACTCTTGCACGCTTTCCTGATATCTGTTATACTGTCATAAACATACTTTATTCTTTATGGCTGTTTCTTATGATCCAGCCAATATTCTAAATTCCTGGAAACAGGTTTATATCATATATTTTGGCAGAAGCATCGACAGATGCTTTTTTTATTGCCTTAGTCTGACCGAGAGCGGTTATTTTTCAAAAAAAGGAGGAATTAAATATGAAACAAAAGAAACAAATGGTGGTGCCTGATTACATATTTGAGGCACTTGGTTTTCCATTGCCAAAAAGCATACCAAAGGAGTACCAAAAGGGAGGTTCCATTACGGACTATGTGGGAAGTGACCGCATCATAACCCTAAAGAAAGAAAACACTTATCATAGGGTGTATCCCGTGATGAGCGGCATAGGGATTTTAAACTTGAACTACCCGTCTATGCCTAAGGAAGACTATAAACAGGCAGATTATGTGCTTCAGGTAATTGGCAGGTATATAAAAGATGTCCTCATGCCTTTTCAAAAGGATGGCACTTCCAAAGCAGATGCAGAGACCGGTTCCATTTCCTTTATAAAAGACATTTTGGGACCCTATAAGAAAGATCTTCAGGTTAGCCTTGTTGACCGCAGTTCAGGAGATGCTGCTGAAATTGCATGCGCAACCTTTCGTCTTCCATCCTGTTACTGCATCAACCTTAACTTCATGGGGAATGAAACTGTCTATGGCGCAGTCGGGATGAAACGGAAACGTCGGGAGGGATATTACTACCTGCGGGCAAACCATTCACGCAAGGCACATGTTATAGATCTGGTTGACTTTCTTTCTAAACCCTCATGCCCCACATTTGGCACCACCATAAATGAAACTGTGCAAG
>CAMWMM010000344.1 GCA_947175285.1 uncultured Lachnospiraceae bacterium | reverse complement strand
GGATGGGATACTAAAGAATAAAACTATCCTCATTTCAACGCATAAGTTAAACATGGTGGATTATGTGGATGAAGTTATTTTTATTGACGATGGTAGAGTATATCAAAACTCGCATCAGGAACTTTTGGCAGAAAACTCATCATATAGAGCGTTCTTTGGGAAAAACGAATAATAAATATTCCGGCAATTTAGTTTTGAAGAAATTGCCGGAATATTTATTATATTGGCAGCTTAATTGTAGTTTTATACCCTTTTTGAAACTCGCTTTCTATTTCAAGTGTTCCATGATGAACCTGTATTATCTGCCGTACCAGTACAATTCCAAGACCATGTCTTAAATCTAGCCGTTCATCGGTACTCTCCATATAGTGAGGATGTGTTGCTAATTCTTGCATTTTTTCTGGCGATATGCCAATACCATTATCAGCTATAATTAAAGAGAGCAAATTGTCATATAAATCAAGGGATAGGACTATATCACATCCGTTTGGATTATGCTGGATACAGTTATGGATTAAATTAGTAATTGCCCTTGTGATTAGTCGAATGTCTAATTCTATAGAGATAGTTTCTGCTGCAGCAGAAATATTGATTTCTACGGAATATATATCAGGCAACCCATTGTTTAATATATCAATAATTGTAGAACGGAGCAATTTTGATAAGTGGGTGGGTTCCTTATGCAGAGGTTGTACATCATATTCTAATTGTGATACAAGGTTTAAATCGTAAATTAGTTCTTTTATTTTAATGCTTTGATTTAAAATGATGTTTGATTGCTCTTTGACTTGAGCGCTTATGTTACTATTATCGCTTATTTGTGTAGCATATCCCATAATTATAGAAAGTGGTGTTCGTATGTCATGGGATACACCACTAATCCAAT
This sequence comes from uncultured Lachnospiraceae bacterium, assembly GCA_947175285.1. Next base: position 4,983 of record CAMWMM010000344.1, on the reverse strand, counting down.
TAGCTCTTGCTATATTAGTGTTATTCAAGATTGAAGAAGCTTTGTTTATACTGTTGGAAATATCTGAAAGTTCGCCTTTAATACAAAGATCAGTTGGTTTTCCTTCAGAGAGCATTTCAATGGATGATATAATGGGTTCAGTATATTTTATTATTTTTGATTTTGATAAATAATATGCTATAAATATAAACAGAAAATCGAATGCAAATATGCCAACAAAAAAAATAGCAATTATTTTAATTATACCAATAGGGTAGTAATTGTTGATTAGTTTGGTATAACTGTTTTTGGGATAACCAAGTACAAGCAATCCATTTTCATGAATACGAACGAATACAGGATAATCTTTAATATATCCTTTTGAAAAAACGGCGACATCTTGTATAGAATACTTTTGCGGTATTTCTTCCGGTAAATTAACTGTCCATTGGCAAAGACCGTTCTCATTCAGAAACATAGCCCAAACCTGATTCTCCTGTAACTTAAAAGACATTTCTTGCGAGATGCCTTGTGAATCAGAATTTGAAATAGTTTCTGTTAACATATTTTGGGGGGCAGTAGTGCCATAGTCAGTTTTAACAATATCATGAAATGTCCACATAAATCCAATGATATTGAGAAATGCCAGCAATAAAATATAACCAATAAATCTAAGCAATGATTTTGAAATAAGTTTTCCAAATGATTTCATATTTATCACTTCCTTGCGTTTAACTTGTAACCTAATCCTTTAACAGTAATTAAGGAAACTGGTTTAGAGGGATTAGACTCTATTTTTTCTCGAATGCGCCGGATATGAGCATTTAGACTATTTTCGTATCCAAAAGGATTGTCGCCCCAAAGAGCTTCACAACAAGTATCTATGGATACAATTTTACCAGAACTGCGGGCTAAAATTTCAAGCAATATATGTTCTTTAGCTGTTAAGGAATATGTTTCTCCATTTTTCTTATATACTTCAGCACGACTAAAATCAATGGTACAGTCAGCTAATTCTATGGTTTGAGAATCTTCTTTATAGCAGCGGCGTAATACTGCATGAACACGCAATAATAACTCTTTTGGTAAAAATGGTTTTACAACATAATCATCAGCCCCAAGCCCCAGTCCTGTAAGTCTGTCCGCTGCTTCATCTTTGGCGGTTAGAAATATAATAGGAATATCTGTAAAATCACGCAGTTGTTTCATAAGAGAAAAGCCGTCACCATCTGGAAGCATAATATCAAGGATTGCAAAATCAGGTTTTTCTTGTTTGGCAACCAATAGGGCTGTTTGGCAAGAATCTGCTAAGATAATATTTTGAAATCCGTCGCTTGTTAAAATGTCTGTTACTAATTCTTGCATTTTGGGTTCGTCATCTACTAGCAAAATCTTTTTTACATATAAAATTGATTGTTCCATTGTTAATTCCTCTCTTAATGCTCTTTTAATCATTGTGAAACACCTTATTATGTTTTCCATGTTTGGATTATATCATAGAATAGCAGTATTCGGAATCATTCAGTAAAAAAAGTAAGGTAAAAGTAAGGATATGAGAAAGTAAATGTCAGGTTGAAGTAGTATCATAGAAAAAAGAAAGGAGATGTTTTTATGAGTTATATTCTTACGACGGAACAGTTGACGAAAAAATATAAGAATTTTATTGCCGTCAATAATGTTTCTATTCATATTCAAAAGGGCAGTATTTATGGATTTCTTGGTCCTAATGGCGCAGGAAAATCCACTACAATGAAAATGCTTCTTGGACTGACTGCACCAACAGGAGGTAGTTTTGTGATTGACGGAAAGAGTTTTCCTCATGACAGGCTTGCAATTCTCAAAAAAATAGGTTCTTTTATTGAAACACCATCTTTTTATGCAAATTTGACAGGTAGGGAAAATCTTGATATAATTCGTCGGATTTTGGAGTTGCCTAAGAGTGCAGTAGAGGATGCATTGGAATTGGTTGGTCTAACAGAATTTGGAGATAGGCTTGCTAAAAAGTATTCGTTAGGGATGAAACAAAGGCTTGGGTTGGCAGGTGCATTACTGGGACGTCCACCTATTCTTATTTTAGATGAACCTACTAACGGGCTAGATCCTTCTGGCATTCATGAGATCCGAAATCTAGTAAAATCTTTGCCGGATGTTTATGATTGTACGATTCTGATTTCGTCACACTTGTTATCGGAAATTGAATTGATGGCAGACGATATTGGTATTCTCAATCATGGACGACTATTGTTTGAAGGGAGTTTGAACGATCTTCGTCAAAATGCAGTATCCTCTGGGTTTGCTACAGATAATTTAGAGGAAATGTTTCTTTCCATGATAGATAAAGACAATGCTGCCAGAAAGCAGAGGGCACAACTATGAAAGCATTTTTAATTGAACTTCGGAAAGAGAGAAGGACTGGTGTTATCCCAGTGCTGATAGCAGTCGGGATATTGGGAGCGGCATATACTTTTATTAATTTTATTGTGCGTAAAGATACATTGCTGAATCTTCCATTGGCACCGATGGATGTCCTTTTGACACAGCTTTATGGCATGATTATGGTCTTAAATATGTTTGGGATTGTGGTTGCGGCTTGTATGATCTACAACATGGAATTTAAGGGAAGTGCAATTAAAAAAATGTATATGTTGCCGATTAGTGTTCCACAAATGTATATGTGCAAATTCTTACTTTTGACAGTGTTTTTTATTGTAGCAGTCGTGTTGCAGAATTTAGCATTGATAAAAATTGGCATGAATGATTTGCCACAAGGAACATTTGAAATTGTAGCATTGATTAAATTTGCAGGTTATTCTTTCATTACCTCGATGCCTGTTCTGTCATTTATGACTTTAGTTTCATCACGCTTTGAAAATATGTGGGTGCCGCTTGGGATTGGTGTTGCTGGTTTTCTGAGTGGCATGGCATTGGCTAATTCGCATCTTAAACTGTTATTACTCCATCCTTTTGTTGTAATGTTAAAACCTGCGGTTGCCATGAATGCTCAGCCGGATATAGCAGTTGCTGTAGTGGCTTTTATTGAAACACTACTTTTTCTTGGTATAGGTATGTGGCTTGCAAAGAATTTGCGTTATGAGTAAGGAGGGATTTGGATAATGAGTTTTTTAGAGCTTCTCAAAATTGAATTTATAAAAGTAAAACGTTCAAAAATCGTACCGCTGATTTTTATTGCTCCATTGCTGGTGGTTGTATCAGGGGTTGCAAATTTGAGTGTATACTTCACACCAGAATATACGAATGCATGGTCTGCAATGTTCATTCAAAGTGCATTGGTTTATGCCTATTATCTGTTGCCGTTCTCGATGCTTGTGGTTTGTGTGATGATTGCAGGAAGGGAAAATGGAAATAATGGCATGTTAAAAATGCTGGCTTTGCCGATCAGTCGGTATGCGCTTTCTATAGCAAAATTCTGTGTGTTGGCGTTTTATCTGTTTATGGAGATGGTTGTGTTCTTTGTGGTGTTTATAATCGTCGGAACCATTGCTACAAGTACTATGGGTGTGGACGAAGCAATGCCTGTTATTTATCTAATGAAATGGTGTATTGGATTGTTTCTGACAATGCTTCCATGCGTGGGAACCATGTGGGCAATTACCGTCCTATTTGAAAAACCTTTGTTTTCTGTGGGACTGAATCTGCTACTTGTTATCCCTGGAGTGTTGGTTGCGAATACACCCTTATGGATTGCCTATCCCTACTGTTACAGCGGTTATCTTGTATCCTGCTCGCTGCATGATTTTACAGTGGAATCTAACACATTAACATTTTCAATGTTTCCGTTTCTACCGATTGCAATGTTGGTTTTTGTATTGGTATTAGCGATTGCTATTACGCAATTTGGAAAAAAAGAAATGAGGTGAATAATTATGGAAAATAAAAAAATGAAAACATTAAGTATGGTGTCGCTGATTATCAGCGTTCTTCCTTTGGTGACACTTATCCCTGTGTTTCTTAAAATTTCGCTGCCGGAGGGGGTAAGTACGGCTTGGTCTGGTGTAAATATCGTTTGTGTTGTGGCGGGATTGATTCTCTCTATTGTATGTGTTAAGAGCGAGGAAAGTCGCAGTCCTGTGAATATTGCCTCAACAATCATCAGTGTATTTTGGTGTCTGTTAGTGGTTGGTATGGTTGCTTTGGCATTGATCTTGACTTTTATTAAGTAAGGGGGATTTATGAAGTTTTTTAAGAAAGGATTTGTCATTCTCCTTGTTGGAATACTGTTATCTTTCTGTACGGCGTGTGCTGGAATGGAGAGGTTGGCTGATGGTCTAAAGGACGGTGCGGAGCAGCTTGGTGACAATGTTACTATCGGAAAAAGTAATGCGCTCATTACGCCTTATCAGTCTTTTAATGGAAGTCGCACTTCGGACAATATGGCTTTTCAAGCAACCTATGATGCAATCGTGACTGGTTTTGATGGTCAGGACATATTGATTGGAAACACTGATCTCAAGGTCAAAGATTGCCGTGAAATTATGATAAACTATTCTTTTGATCCTATTTCTGGCACTTGCCAATTGATATATATTAATCCTAAATTGGAGGAAACCATATTGGCTGAAAATGGAAAAGGAAGTATTACAATACAACTTGAGAGTGGTGCAAATTATATTGGACTTTATGGTGCAAGCTATGAGGGAGCTATCCAGATTGCAGTAGAGTAAGCATAATTCTCATATATTGGAATTTATGGCATGTGAGAGAAAGTATCAGCAAAAAATTTAACACAGTCTGAAATGCTTTGAGTGATTTCAGACTGTGTTTTCTATTGTTCTTTAAGTATGCGCAACAGTAAAAATGACATGATTTATCGTGATTTCTACATCTAGCCTTCATTAACTGGATTACATAGTACAATTCTTTTGAATGACAGGAATTTCTAAAAGCTATGTATGGTTAGGGAGGTGATTAAGATTAGAATATAAATTATACGGCGTGTTTCAAAATATATTGAAAAATAAAAAAGGAGCATACAACCGATATCCG
>CAMWMM010000343.1 GCA_947175285.1 uncultured Lachnospiraceae bacterium | reverse complement strand
AGGGAAATCACCAGATTAGACTGTATTGCAAGTACAATGCCCGCTGTCACAAGCGCCATCAAAACAAGTGAACGATTGAAATCCTTTGAATAAAATTCATTTTTTACAGCCACACGATAAACCATAAAAATATAAACTCCGAGAATCAATGTCAATCCCATTATGATACATATCCTTCTGACGGAAATATCACTCGAAAAGCTTTCCAAAACCGATGTCTTAATAATATCCTTAAAATTCATACAACTCACGCATCCTTCCATTGTTCATAATCATATCTCTGCACAACACATACTTAGAAAATGACAGTCTCTCCAAATTACCAATATTCAATAATCTCGCCAGATACCCCGGAAAAATACCATTGTATTTTACTTCCAGCAGATGAATATCCTCCGGCAGCAGAGGCAGCATTACTATATCTTCCTCAAAAAAATCCCCAATCCTATCGGTTGCCCGGATATTTCTGTCAATTGTAATCCGTATATCACCAAATTCACTGACAAAAGCAGTTCTTACATAATCAACAATAATCTTAGGACGAAGCAATTCCGACTTCTCCAAATAAAGAAATTCCTGTAAAACAAGATTCTCTATATCCGGCATCTCAGTTCCATCGTTCTCGGCATCATCGTGTAGAACACTCCTTACAAAGGATTTATCTACAACTGCTGACAGCTTCTTTTTTAATTCTATAACAGTCGTTTTCTTTTCCAGCTTAATCAGTTCCGGTGAACCATTATAAATACGGAGCCTGTATTTATCTTTTTTCTCCAAGCCGTCCAGCCCTTCCATATACAGTCTGTCGTCCTCCGTATCAAAATAAAGGCTTCTAATTGAATAACTTCCTTCTTTCTGATTTTCATCAGGCTTTAAAAATTCACCCAGCCGATGCTCAATCATAGTCAGCCACGATTCCGGACAAAGATATTTTTCTTCATGGCGCATTGTAATTTCTCTGGCTTTTTCCAAAGAATTCCTCATATGAGTGCTCGTCCTTTCTTAACTTTCTACTTCCCAGACAGGCTTTATACGATAATTTCTGTCAAGTTCCAACGCAAGTTCGGAACCGGATACCATCTCCCCATTTACTTCCCAGCCAACAAACCGATATCCTTCGTCCGTATCCGCATACAGACGAATATTGTAATCCGAATAATATCTTCCGTAAAAATCTTCACTGCCATCAAGGATAAGAGTATTCACTCCTATCGTACCGCCATCCACATCCGCATGTTCAATCTCAATGCCCATCAATTCTCCCTGTAGGGAGAAATCCTGTTTCATATATGCCGTAATATAATCATAACGCTTTCCATAAAAATCCTTAAGGACAGAAACGGCTTCATAATAATCGGCTTCATCAGCATTTTCATCCTGAAACCTTTTGTGGGACATCACTGCCGCATCACAATATCTTTCTGTCAACTCATCAATCTTGGCAAATACCTTTTCCGTATTAAAATTTCTATTTGCCATATCCATAAAAGTCGTGACAAACTGTTCTTTAAATTCCGCGTTCTGAAGCAAGGCAATGAAAAGTTCATCGCCCAAAATATTTTTCTGCCAGTTGCCTTCTTTAAAAGAATCCGTATCGGCATCCGTATGCCCAGGAATCATTCCTGCGGAATCATCCGTATCAAAAATAAACCATCGCCACCTGCCATCCTCATATTGCCCTCTGCCAGTTTCCCTGACACGCCATAATCCATAATTATTCCCTACTGAATCACAATTGGCAATATAGACCTCAAAACAGAAATAATCAATATAACTTTGTATATCCATCATCTGCTGTATCTGTTCATAATTTTCATTCTGAGATAAGTCATTGCTCACTGCAAAGTCAACCATATCCAGATACAAATTCTGCTCTTGCCAGTCACCGATTCTTATCCAGGCATTCTTATATACAATCACATTATCTTCTTCCACACCATAATGGCTTGCAAAATAACTCGCATCCATTCTTTCCTGCAAATTATACAGTCCCCAGTATTCTCCATTTAAAAATACCTGACAGGGTTCATATTCCTGTATTCCCACGTTTCTGTCCACAACGAGTGTCTGATTCAGCACATCCCTGATATTTGTAGCATACATATCCCGGGAAGCTCCCGTACGCAGCATCAAAGATGATTCTTTTCTTCCAAACATGCCTTCACAAACATACGTATTTCCATCACTTTCCGGTATAGCAAACAAGTTAAAACTCTTCTGATTACATACATCGCTCCATGGACCACCTCGTACTCTAATCCCAATCTGCTGCTCATAGGCAAAATTTCCTTCTTTATCGAAATACTGCAAGACAGCTTCACGCTGCCAGCCTCTTCCTCTTTTCGAATAATTGGCTGGCAAATGAAAGAACCATTCTTCCTCTTCCTGCCGAAATATCTCTGTCCGTTCGCGATTCATCTCCCAAACGGCTCCCGTTACATAAATACCATTTTCAAATCCAAACAGATTATCCGGATCGGTAATCAATGAAATCACTGCTATATCTTCAAATCCGGTTTTTCCTTCATAACCGACAAAATATACCGCGTTGTTATCACGAGACTTCTTTCCCTCTTCGTCAATTGCAACGGCACGAATGATATTTGCCTTCTCAACAGGCTGTGTTGGAAGATAAATGTCATCTATCAAAGAAATACCACCAATGTCAGCATATTTATTAGGCATACCGCTGATATCCGTAATCCATATCGGATCATCATACATAATGGAATCCTTTGTAGGCTCCGTACCGTCCAACGTATAATAAATATCACAGTTTTCGCCCGCACTCATTTCCAATAGAAACGGCTCATCATAAAAACCGGATTCTGCACTGAATATAACTTCTACATCCGATAGTGGTTCCGGCTCCTGTATCTGCACGGCATTCCTTTCTCCGGGAGTTGCTTCCGCCACTGTCCACTCGTCAATATGTACTGCTGCATCCGGCAATCTGGAATAGGAAACATCTCTGGCAATATTCGATGGAATCTTTACTTTATCGATTACTTCTCCTGCTGCATTCGACAAATACACCGTCTCCCCTGCTTTCAAGGCAAAATATAAATACGATGCAGAATCTTCTTCCGCCCAGGAATCAAGTGGTCCTTCTGCTCCCCACAGCACCAGATATCCACTGCTCTCGATAACACTGCCTTCCGGAAAGGTATACCGCGTAAGGCATGATTTATTATCTGAAAGACCGAATCCGCTTATATCAATCGCTTCAGAAGAAGAATTATATATTTCCACGTAATCGTTATATCCACCAAATTTATCATAAATAATCGTATCGTTATAACAACATACTTCATTAAGTATAACGCCCCCCCCTACTTCCAGCCAATCGCTGTCAAGAAGGTATTCTCCAATCACAACCACACTTACGAGTAATGCAGCGGCAACCACCAACTGTATCCTAAAATCATGTATGACGCTTTTCATTTATCTGCCTCTATAGTATAATATATATTCCGATTTCTGCTCATCTCATTATATCATAAAACACCTATTGCGCAAGACGAATTAACTTTGTCGTTCCTCACTACTTTCACATATAAGAAATACAAAAAACACTGAATATAGATATTTCTAAATCTACATCCAGTGTTTTTATTTATTCTACTGCTTACTTATAATTTACAATCTTCCCAAAATCAGCCTTCAAAGATGCACCGCCAACAAGACCGCCGTCGATGTCAGGCTGTGCAAACAGTTCTGCCGCATTGCCTGCATTTACGGAACCGCCGTACTGGATACGAACCGCATCTGCCGTAGCCGCATCATAAATCTCTGCGATGCAGTCACGGATGCCTTTACATACTTCTTCTGCCTGCTCTGTAGTAGCTGTCTTGCCTGTGCCGATAGCCCAGATAGGCTCGTATGCAATAACCATGCCTTTTACCTGATCAGCCGTAACGCCTGTAAGGTCAGATTTAATCTGTAATCTAATCCAATCCATTGTTACGCCCATTTCTCTCTGCTCTAATGTCTCACCACAGCAAAGAATCGGTACAAGTCCTGCTTCTAAAGCTTTCTTTACTTTCTTGTTCAAAAGTGCATCATCTTCTTTGAAGTAATCACGTCTCTCGGAATGTCCGATGATAACATACTTAGCGCCTGCATCCTTAATCATAGCTGCAGAAATCTCGCCTGTGTATGCGCCTTTTTCCTCAAAATACATATTCTCAGCGCCTACTTCTACATTAGTGCCTTTTACAGCCTCTACAACCGGAACGATGTCAATTGCAGGTACGCAGTATACTACGTCAACATCATCAGATTTTACTAAATCTTTTAATTCATCACATAATTTTACTGCCTCACTGGGAGTCATATTCATCTTCCAGTTTCCGGCAACAATCTTTCTTCTTGCCATTTTCTTATTCTCCTTATTTCACAAAATTCTATTTGTCATCCGCTGCAACAACGCCCGGTAACTCTTTGCCCTCTAAGAACTCAAGGGAAGCACCGCCGCCTGTGGAAATATGGCTCATCTTATCTGCGAAGCCAAGCTGGTTAACTGCTGCTGCACTGTCGCCGCCGCCGATAATCGTTGTAGCGTCTGTCTCTGCAAGAGATTTTGCTACGGCAATCGTACCTGCTGCCAGTGTCGGGTTCTCGAATACGCCCATAGGTCCGTTCCAAACAACTGTCTTAGCGGATTTAACGGCATCAGCATACAATTTAGCTGTCTCTGTACCGATATCCAGACCCTCTTTATTTGCCGGAATCTTATCTACAGATACTACTTCTACATCAATCGGTCCGTCAATCGGATCCGGGAAATGGTCTGCAATTGTTGTATCAACCGGAAGAAGCAGTTTCTTGCCGAGTTTATCAGCCTTTGCCATCATTTCTTTACAGTAGTCAAGTTTCTCATTGTCTACTAAAGAATTACCAACTTCCATTCCTTTTGCTTTTAAGAAAGTAAATGCCATACCACCGCCGATAATCAATGTATCGCATTTCTCTAACAGGTTATTGATAACATTTAACTTATCAGCAACTTTTGCACCGCCAAGGATTGCAACGAAAGGTCTTACCGGATTTTCTACTGCATTTCCAAGGAAGTCAATTTCTTTCTGCATTAAATAACCAACTGCATTCTCTCCGCCCTTAGCTGAAATGCATTTCGTAACACCTGCTACGGATGCATGTGCTCTATGGGAAGAACCGAAAGCGTCGCATACATAAACGTCTGCAAGGTCAGCAAGTTCTTTGCTGAATTCTTCACCGTTCTTTGTCTCCTCTGAACCACGGAAACGGGTATTCTGTAATAATACAACATCTCCCTCATTCATAGCTGCAACTGCTGCCGTAGCAGCTTCGCCTGTTACATTATAATCAGCAACGAAGTTAACTTCTTTGCCTAACTTCTCAGATAATCTCTTTGCAACCGGAGCCAAAGATTCACCCTCGTTAGGACCATTCTTTACTTTACCAAGATGGGAGCAAAGAATAACTTTACCGCCGTCTTTGATTAATTTGTTGATAGTAGGAAGCGCTGCAACGATACGAGTCTCATCTGTAATCTCACCATTTTTCAGCGGTACATTGAAGTCACATCTTACAAGAACGCGTTTTCCTTTTACATTGATATCATCTACTGATTTCTTATTTAATCCCATTTTTTCCTCCATTCCGCCGCATAAGCGGCACAAACAATTCTAAAAAATAAGGCCCGGCCCATGAGGCCGGACCTTGATGGAATCTTCGTTTAGATTCTTTTCAAATCTCCATGAATTAACCTAACTCAGCGAAGTATTTGATTGTTCTAACCATCTGGCTTGTGTAGCTGTTCTCATTGTCATACCAAGAAACAACCTGTACCAGATTGTCAGCGCCAACCATTGTCTGTGTAGCATCGAAGA
>CAMWMM010000342.1 GCA_947175285.1 uncultured Lachnospiraceae bacterium | reverse complement strand
TTTAATGATACGGCGACCACCGAGATCTACACGTTAGGAGTCGTCGGCAGCGTCATGTGTGTATAAGAGACAGCCTTATCTGGTGCGTGTCGGCAACATGAAAGTCAAGGTGCGGTTTACAGGCGGCATATCTTTTAATGAAGCGTTTGAAAATATGCTTTTGTCCGTATAAAAAATATTTTAAGAATCTGGTGGAAATAATCCGCAGGGTGTGCTAAAATACTGTTAGGACTAAATTTCATTATTTCTAACTTGGGACTAAACAGGCACTCCCTTTCGGGTTTTCTGACTTAGAAAATCAAAAGGAGTGGTAACATGAGTAACAAGATCAAGAAAATCTACCATGCAGCCATCTACGTTAGATTATCTAAGGAAGATGGCGATGTTTCCAGTGCTGCGAAAGCAGAGAGCAACAGCATTTCAAATCAGAAAAATCTTATTCGTGATTTCCTGAAGGACAAAGAAGATATTGAAGTAGTGTCGGAACGGGTTGACGACGGCTATTCAGGCTCTAATTTTGAGCGTCCCGCTTTTAAGCTGATGATTGAGGACATTAAAAAGGGCATTGTGGATTGTGTCATCGTAAAAGACCTTTCACGTTTCGGGCGTGAGTATATTGATTCCGGCAGGTACATTGAGCGGCTGTTCCCCGCACTGGGGGTTCGCTTTATCGCTATCAATGACAACTATGACAGTCTGGACGGGAAAGATCAGGCGGATGAAATCATTATCCCTTTTAAAAACCTAATCAACGATGCGTACTGCCGGGATATTTCCGTGAAAATACGGAGCCATTTGGAGGTAAAAAGGAAAAACGGGGAATTTATCGGGTCCTTTGCCCCTTAAGGGTATCAGAAAGATGAAAATGACAGAAACAGCTTGGTGATTGATCCGATTGCGGCGGGGATTGTCAGGGACATTTTCAGAATGAAGCTGCACGGACTCAGTCAGGATGCCATTGCAAACAGGCTGAATGACATGGGCATACTTTCCCCTATGGAATACAAAAACGCGACAGGCAGCAATTATCAGACCAGTTTTAAGACCAGTGACAAGGCAGTATGGAGTTCCGTAACGGTCAGAAGAATTTTGGAGAACGAGCTTTATATCGGTAATTTAGTGCAGGGCAGGCAGACAACACCGAACCATAAGGTAAAAAAGACAGTGCTAAAGCCGGAAAAGGACTGGATAAGGATAGAAAAGAACCATGAAGCCATTATTTTGGACAGGGATTTTGCCATTGTGCAGCGGCTTCTCGGCATGGATACAAGGATTTCCCCGAAACAGTCAGAGGTATATCCGCTGGCAGGGCTGATTGTCTGTGCTGACTGTGGTGCGGCTATGGTAAGGAAAAATGCCTATGCCGGAGGAAAGAAATACCAGTATTATGTGTGTTCCCGCAACAAGGAAACTAAGGAGTGCAGCAATCACCGGATTGCGGTGGACAGACTGGAAGAGGCAGTTTTGCAGTTCTTACAGGTTCAGATCAGCAACATTCTTGATTTGAAGCAGGTCATGGAAAAGGTTTCTACAATCCCTTTTCAGGAACTGGATATAAAGGAACTGGAAAAGCGTATCGGACAGAAGGAAACAGAGATTGAGCGCTGCAAAGAACTTCGCAATATGCTTTATGAGGATATGAAAGACGGTATTGTATCCAAAGAGGATTACATGGAGCTGCATGAGGCATATACACAGAAACGGGACAGCGCAGAGGAAGCGGTAAGAAAGATGAAGCAGGAAATCAAGGATATACTTGCTTCAAATACGGATAAATACAAATGGCTTGATTATTTTGCAGAGCATCAGAACATCGACAAACTGACAAGGAACGTGGCTGTGGAGCTGATCGACAGGGTACGGGTAATAGACAAGAACAGTATCGAAGTGGTATTCAGCTTTGAGGACTGCTATAAAGAAATTCTCCACAATCTGCAACATGCGGGTTGTGAGGTTGTCTGTGATGAACATGGCAGGGTTCGGTTTGCGTGGAAGGAGGCGGTGTAGTATGGCTAGAAAGTCAAAGAAGATTGATTTTGTCAATGTCAACGATTTAGGACAACAGACTGTGACAACTTCTGCCCCGGTAAAGTCAGCCTGCTACAAAGTCGGCTTATATGCAAGGCTTTCTGAGGAAACAGAAGCCAACAGAGAGCGGGCAACGATTGAAACACAAATGGAGCTGCTGCGGAAGTTTGTGGCAGAGAATGACGATATGGTAATCTTTAAAGAGTATGCCGACATTTCCTATTCCGGCACAAATTTTGAAAGACCGGGCTTTGAGGAAATGATAAGGGATATGAGGAATGGCTTGCTCAACTGCATTGTCGTAAAAGATTTGTCAAGGCTTGGCAGGAATTATGTGGAGACAGGCAATTACATCGAAAGGGTATTTCCGTTCTTTGATGTGAGGTTCATAGCGGTAACGGACGGTTACGATTCCAACAAGTCCGGCGAAGAACTGCTGATGCCGCTGAAAAACATGGTAAATGAGATGTATGTGAAAGATTTATCCAAAAAGATGAAATCTGCTCACAGGGCATATTGGAAGAATGGGGAGTATTCTTCAGGAGCAGTTCCATATGGATATGTTAATAAGGACAGACATTTTCTGCCAGATGATGATGTCAAGGAAAATGTGCAGGAAATATTCAGGCTGTTTTTACAGGGCTGTTCCATGAAAGAGATTGCAAGACAGCTCTCCCAAAAAGCTGTCAATCCCAAAGCACACAAGATGATGCGTTTTGGGCATGAAATTCCAGAGGGAATGAACACAAAATGGAATTATGTTACGGTCAGGGCTATCCTCAGTAATTACAGTTATGTCGGTATAAGCATCCACAATAAAAAACGGAGGGTAAATGGAAAACAGGTCAATGTGCCAAAGGAACAGCAGGTTATTGTTGAAAACACACATGAGCCGTTGGTAAGCAGGGAAGATTTTGACAGGGTTCAGGAAAAATTAGCGGAGAATAGGAAGCAGTTCCATTCAACACATGGCAAAAATGGTTATGACCATGCACGGTTTAACTTAGTCGGAAAGCGGATTGTCTGTGCAGACTGCGGAAAAGTCATGGGGTTCCGTACAGAGGGCGTCAAGCATAATAAGAAATATTACAGGTGTAAAACCTACCTGAACACAATCAAGGATGGTTGTACCAACCACAAGGTATCGCTGGATGCAGTCAATGAAATTGTATTTGATACAATCCGTGAACACATGAAACTCTGCATTGATGCAGAGGAAACGATAAAGCGGTTAAATGCTAAAACGGAGAGACGTAAAAAGTACGATGTTTACGGAAAAGAGGCAGACCGGATCAGGAAGGAACTGCAAAAGACAGCAGAAGTCAAGGCGGGAATTTTTGAGGATTATAGGGATAAGCTCATTGACGAGGAACAGTATGTGCAGATTAGCGAAAAATATGCCTCTAAAATCAAGGAATTAGTGGAAAGGCTGGATGAAATGCTGAGGGCGCAGGCAGTTTATTCCAAAGAATATCATATTGACAAGGACTGGAAAGCAGTAGTGGAGCAGTATCTTAACAAGCGCAAGCTCACAAAGGAAATGGTAGAAGCATTTGTTGATAAGGTAGTAGTCCATGAAAATGCAAGGATTGAAGTACATCTGAAATATGATGATGTGTTGAATGAACTGAAAAGCCTGTGTGAAGAAAGGGAGGCGGTCTAAATGGATAAGATAATGGTTGCCCTTTACCTGCGCCTTTCCAATGAGGACAGCGATAAGGAAAAGTTTGCAGAAAGCAACAGTATTTCCGCACAAAGGGTACTGCTCACAAAGCATACAGAGGAACTTATGCAGGGACAGCCATATAGCATTACCGAGTTTTGTGATGACGGATATTCCGGCACTGATTTTAACAGACCGGGAGTGCAGGCATTGATTGAGGCAGCAAAAAGCGGAAATATCAATATGATTGTTGTGAAGGACTTTTCCCGTTTTGGAAGGGATTATCTGGAAGTGGGGCGGTTTTTGGAATATATCTTCCCTATTTTGCAGATACGGTTTGTGTCTGTGAATGACAATTACGACAGCAGCGACAAATTCGGTACGACAGGCGGTATGAGCGTTGCATTAAAGAACCTTGTATATGGAATGTATAGCGCTGACCTGTCAAAGAAAGTACGCACAGCAAGGGATACAAGAGTACGGAACGGAGAGTTTGTCGGGCAGTTTGCTCCTTATGGGTACATCAAAAACCCTGAGGATAAACATGAGCTGCTGATTGATGAAAACGTGGCTTGGGTAGTCCGTAAAATTTTCCGTATGGCTGCTGATGGAATAAGCCATACAGAGATTGCAAGACAGCTCAATGAAGCAGAGATACCAACGAGATATATGTATCACAAGCTAAAAGGAGACAATTTCCCGGACAAACAGCCGCATGTTAAAATAAAACGATGGGACAACAGTTCGGTTAGGGACATAATTACTGACGAGGTATATTTGGGAACGATGCTCTGGAACCGGGCAAAGTGCGGAATGGACACCAATAAGAAACGGGTAGAGCAGCCGAGGGAGAAGTGGATCATTGTTGAAAACCAGCATGAAGCCCTTGTATCAAAGGAACTTTTTCAGAAAGCAAACGATAACATTGTCGGGCGTGATATGAGTGACAGGACATCAGGAAAGAAAAATCTCTTTTTTATCTGTGGTTACTGTGGAAAGGGGCTGAAACTTAGAAATAGGAAAAACGACAAATATTATTGCGGAAGTCGCACACAGCAAGTAAAAAATGACTGTCAAAGGATTAACGTGATGCGGGAAGAGCTTGAGGATGCAGTCTTGTGTCAGGTAAGGGGAATGGCGGAAACGCTGATAGAGACAAGAAGCATCCGCAAAAAGGCTCAAAAGAATGACCGGAAAACAGTTCTTGAAACAAAGGCTGCTGACAGTGCAAAAGAGATAGCCCGATGGAAGGAAACAAAGGTACGTCTGTATGAACAGTATAAGGCAGGAATAATCACCAGGGAAGATTATGTTACACGGATTGAGAAGGGCAAGGCAAGAATGGAAGAACTGGAACAGATCAAGAGTGAGGCACAAGCAGAACTGGACAGTATGCAGACAGCATCAAAGCCAGAAGAAATACTGGACGAAGAACTGGTAGAGCTTTCCGTGCTGGAGTCCTTTGATAAGGACAGGTTAAAGATGTTGATTGATAAAGTCATTGTCTATGGAGCAGATGCGATAGAGATTGTATGGAAAGTGGGAAATCCTTTCAATGCTGAAATCACTGCATAAAAATCTATTTCAATTTGCGGAAAGTAATGGTAAAATATGAGCCATAGGCAGGGATTGTCTGTGGCTCGCAAAAAAAAATGAAATTTTTTTATTCCTTACTTGACACAAGCAGAAACCTACTATGGGAACATGGCAAAGCGCCGAATACTTAGCCTACGTAGACATGACCACCACCTGCCACCTGTTCGGGACGAGGGGACGGCGATGCAGCTGAAGAGGAATACCAGAGATATTACCGCCCGTGGTGGTAGCAGAAGAAAAGGGAGCAGAGGAACCGGGAAGCGATGGAGCAGAACGGCTATACAGAAGAATCATATGAGGAATGGAAAGAAAATGATATGCGGACTGAACTTTTTTCGGAGAGCATGGAAGAACTGACCGAAAAGAGGCTGCTGCTGGGTGTCTTTCGTGATGCGATGGATTCCCTCATGCCGGAAGAACGGGAGCTTGCTATGAAGGTGTTCGGTGAGGAAATGCCAATGGCAGAGTATGATATGTATGCCGAGAGCAGGAATGACTCCTGCAATTATGTTGTGCTTGGGACGCAGGAAGATATGGATCGTTTTATTTTAATGAAACAGTTATAAATCCCCCAGCAGAGCTGGGGAGACTAACAAATGCC
>CAMWMM010000341.1 GCA_947175285.1 uncultured Lachnospiraceae bacterium | reverse complement strand
AAGGGGTGAATTGCCACTGCATCTGAACCCCGCTTTGTTCATTTTGTTCAGACTCTGGGCTTTAAAATTTAGTTTCACAATCACCTAGATACTTTATCCAAATTATAATAGATAAAAGTCCGACAAACAATAGGGTTGCAGAATATGAAATAAAAAACTGCATTTTATTTAATGACTGCAGCGTGGGATTCTTTTACTATGATGACAAATACATGGCGGAGGAGGTGGAACATGAGGAAAAAACAAAATTTTGAGAAAATCTATGTAAAATTTGCTGTGAAATCGCCGGTTGTATTTTATATGTATTTATTGGCGTTTATCATTATTTTCCTAATGATATCGTCTAAAATGCGGTTAGAAAGCCGGCAGATTTATGAAGCGCAGATATTTGGAAACAAAGTAACTGCAGTATGCAGCGCGATGACGAATCTGTCTGATAACAAGATATATGTTTATAGGGATAAAAATCAGGAAGTATTTACATTTCACGTGAAAGAAGCAAGTTATGGAAATGGTGTGCTGCATTTTGTTCTGCTTGAAGAACAAAGCGATATTTCGGGAGATGTAATGGTAGAAATTGTGCAAGGGAATCAGTCTCTTTTTCAAAGAATATTTAGGAAATCGGAAGGAGTATTATGAAGGTCTCAGATGAAAAGCTAAATTACTTTTCTGCAATTCGATTTTTAGGAAAGTATATGAAAGGATATAGGAAGCACTTTATCATGTTTTATACAGGATGGCTTGTAGATTCTGTTCTTGTTATTCTGTTGCCTGTCCTTTTTGGAATAATGATAGACGAGATTGTATACTATCGAAATCTTTCATCTTTTGTCAAGGTTGCCATTCTTTTTTTGGTCTGCATTCTGTTTTCCGGAGGATTGTACTTTTTATTGTATGCCCAACATGGGTATCTGATGAATATGTTTGTCTTTTCTGTTCGGCGGGATATTTTCGATCATTTACAAAAATGTGATGCCGCATTTCTCGTCAATGCTTCAACGGGAGAGCTTCTTGCGCTCCTTCAAGACTATCCCGGACAATGTATGCATTTTGTAATACGAAATATGATTCACTTCTATAACGGTATATTGATGTGCCTGTTATACGGAATATATCTGCTCAGAATTGATTTGTATATCGGAATGATAACTCTTGCGGCGGCACTGCTCTCTGTGTTTGTAAACACAAAGTTTAAGAAAAAAATCAGTGATCTTGGGAATAAAGAACGGGAAGCTTATGGAAAATATATCGGCTGGGTGTATGAAGTAATTACTGCACTATGCGATATACGGATGCTTCGTGGTGAGAAAAGAATTGAAGAGAAATTTGAAGCAGAGCAAAAAACAATCTTTAAGATTGGCATCAGAACCAGTGTTTTATCACTGACCGCGCAGAACTTAATCACATTTGTAACGTTGTTTATCCGGTTGACGATTTACGGGATAGCGGCATATATGGCAGTAGACGGAAATATGACGTTAGGTACGCTGACGGTTGTATTTACTTTTTATGAAAAACTGGCAAAGCAGATTGCTAATATCAGTCAAAATTTCCTTGACGGGCAAAATCGTGTGTCGTATATACAAAGTATTTATCGTTTTCTTCACGCGCCGACCGAACCGGAAAGAACGGATAAGCTGGAAATTTCTAATGGTGAGATTCTATTTTCCAACATATCTTTTGGGTATGAAGATGATAAAAAACTGCTGAAAAATATTACGATGAAGATTAGACCGGGGGAACATGTGGCGATTGTGGGAAAAAGCGGATGCGGAAAGACTACGCTTGCTAGTCTGCTTATTGGTTTTTACAGGGCAAAAGAAGGATATATTGCAATTGACGGACAAAGACTGGAAACATGTGATGTAAAATCCATCCGCAGTGGAATCGGATACGTTTTACAGGAGGTTCTGATCTTTAACGGAACCATCCGGGAAAATCTTCTAATGGGAAATCTGCATGCAGAGGAAGAAGATATTATTCGGGCATACAGGGCAGCCGGAATGGAAGAGTTCATCAATTCTCTGCCGGAAGGACTTAATACCGTAATCGGAAGTCATGGGACAGGGCTTTCAGGAGGGCAGAAGCAACGGATTGCAATTGCGAGGATTTATTTGAAAAATCCGAAAGTTGTTATTTTTGACGAAGCGACTTCTGCGCTTGATAATGAAACGGAAAGTGCAATCCATCATGAGTGGAAGAAAGTGCTTGCAGGAAAGACGGCAATTATCATTGCGCATAGACAGAGTTCCGTGATGTTTTGTGATCGGGTCATTATGTTGGAAGACGGTACAATAGCAGAGACCGGGAGTCCTGATGAACTGGCGGAAGAAAGTGAACGATTTCAAACGCTTTTTGCGATAAAGGAAAGGTGCGGATATGAGGAAACGAATGCAGTACCGGTATAAAGTTTTATATAGTTTATGTCCTTATACTTATGGTGTGAAAAGATATTGGTTTATATTATTGTTATTCGGCGCCATAACAGCGGGATTGGACTTTGTGACGCCGCTTATTTATAAACTGTTTATAAATGATGTGATTCTGAATGCAAATTTTGGGAAAATGCAATTTGTAATCGCCGGGTATCTGATAATATATTTAATCGGAGTAACGGCCGGTTATATTAAAAACAAGGCGAAGTATACTTTGGTCAACGACACAACCTATCGTGCCAGATTAAAAATATTGAGAAATTTCTGGCAAATGCCATTTTCAGATTATGGAAATATCAGTATCGGCGATTTGAAAATGCGAATAGATGATGACACGGCGCAGATTGCAGAGTTTGCCGGTGCTCAGACAATTGATTTATCTTTGCAGTATATTGTGGCAGCGGTAAGTCTCTGTATGTTGTTTCGGCTTAGCGCGGAACTTGCTCTTTTTTCCATAATTGCAATCCCGCTGACTTTTTGGCTGGACAATATTTTAAGCCGACATGAAAAACTGATTTTTAATAAACGCAGGGAAAATAATCAGCAGACTTCTTCATGGCTTCATGCTTCTGTTCAGGGGTGGAAGGAAGTCAAAGCTTTAAATCTGGCAAGACATGAAACAAGACGTTATTATCATTTCCTTCACATGGATATGCGATATAATGCAAAGTGGATTAATTACTGGACAGCAAGAGTTCTTGTAATTCCCAAGCTAAAAGATGAGTTTTTCATGCAGTTCGGGCTGTATTTTATCGGAGGATGCCTGATTTTTGCAGGGAGATTACATATAGGTGAGTTACTGGTTTTCGCTATGTATTATGCTTTATTGTCAGATGCTATACAAAACGTGTCTGCCGCGGATGCCAATTTGCAGTCTCAGATGCCGTTTACTGACAGATTGATGGAGAGTCTGGCAGGGTGGAAACAGGAGACAAGGGAAGCCGGAGGTGCGGGACAGATGCCGGATACATCTAATACAATTGTATTAAAAGATGTATCATTTGAATACCCTGATACAAAGAAAGCCGTATTGGAGAATTTCAGCCTTACAATAGAAAAAGGAGAAAGGGTAGGTATTATCGGAAAGAGTGGCAGCGGGAAAACAACATTACTAAAACTAATCACCGGTATGTTGAAACCATCTAAGGGACAGGTTTCATTTTCGGGAATCGATTTGCAGGATATTGATATTTCGGCAATGCACAGTAGAATCGGCTTTATCATGCAGGAAAATCTTTTATTTCATACGACGATTAGAGAAAATTTGATGTTTGGAAAAGAAGAAGCGACAGAGGAAGAATTGTGGGAGGCCTGCCGGAAAGCCTGTATTTATGAGTTTATAGCCGGATTGCCGGAAAAACTTGATACGATAATCGGAGAAAGAGGGATAAAGCTTTCGGGCGGGCAGCGGCAAAGAATCATTCTGGCAAGGATGTTTTTGCAGGATATTGATATTTTCATTTTTGATGAGGCGACCAGTGCATTGGACCAATACAGTGAAAGTATTGTACAGGATGCCATCTGTAATATTCCAAAGGAGAAGACGATAATTGTGGTTGCGCATAGAGAGTCTTCTTTGAAATTGTGTGACAGAATAATAGCGATATAGCGGAGAGCTTTGAGGCTCTCCGTTTTTTGCGAAAGTCGTTCATAAAAATGTGGTTTGAAATGCAAAATATTGAAAGTGCAAAGGAAATATGGCATTATATTTTCAACAGGTATAGTACAAACTAATGTGATTCCGTTATTGAACATGTTTTAAGCAATATTTATAAACGAAAATATGGAGGTAAAACTATGGAAGAAACAATGAAAGACTATGAAAAAGAACTGGAAGCATCTTTCCGGACGATTAATGAAGGCGATGTGATTAAGGGTACCGTAATTGATGTAAATGAGGAAGAAGTGACTCTGGATCTTAAGTATTACACGCAGGGAATCATTAAAGCAGCAAATATGAGCGATGATCCTGATTTTTCTCTTATGACGGATGTGCATGAAGGTGATGTGATTGAAGCGTCCGTAGTGAAGACGGATGACGGTCAGGGTAATATCCTGCTGTCCAGAAGAGAGGCGAACGCTGTGCTCGCATGGGATATACTTGCGGGTTACATGGAGGAAAAGAAAGATGTCCGTGTTAAGGTAAGCGAGATTGTTAATGCCGGCGCCGTTGCCTATCTGGAAGGCATCAGGGGATTTATACCGGCTTCCCAACTTGACATTTCCTACGTGGAAAACCTTGAGGAATACAAGGGAAAGGTGCTGGATGTCAGAGTGATAACAGTTGATCAGGATAAGGAAAAACTGGTGCTTTCAGCGAAGGAAATCTTGAAGGAAAAAGTAAAGGACGAGCACAATCATAAGGTAGCAATGATTGTACCCGGAACTGTTTTGGAGGGTACGGTAGAAAGTTTACAGCCTTATGGAGCATTCGTAGATTTAAAAGACGGTCTGAGCGGTCTGGTGCATATTTCCCAGATTTGCCAGAAGAGAATCAGGAAGCCTTCTGAGGTACTTAAAGTCGGAGATAAAGTTAAGGTAAAAGTCCTGAACACCAATGACGGTAAGATTTCTCTGAGTATGAAAGAGTTAGAGGAGCAGCAGGCGGAAGAAATGGAAAGTATCGACGTGAAACAGTATGGTTCCGATGAGAGTGTGGGAACCAGCCTTGGGGATTTGTTTGCGAAGCTGAATATTAATTAGGGAAGTATATGGAGAAAACATATGACAAATAAAGTATCCGTAATAGGAATCATAACTTCTGTTTTATATTTTTTATCAGTAAGCTTATTTCTCATTTCTAAATCAGAAGCGGCACTGACAGCATGGGAGCTGATGACTGTTTTTAGTGCCCCTGTAGTCCTTTTTATTTTCAGATTGGCTTTTGGCCATCTGTAGAAATGGCTATTGACTATTTAGCATGGGGATTTTTTATGGGTCTTGCTTTTTTGTGTGTTGGTTTGTCTGCAAAAAGTAATGACAAATCTAAGCGAATGATGAAATTAAATTCTTTGCTTTGCGGCATTCTCTGTCTTGTCGGATTTTTCGGGACAATATTTATAAATGAAAATATATGGTATGTTGCGCCGATTGGATACGGAATTGGAACAATGATTATTTGTTTACAATTGTTTAGATACAATGGAGATAAATGAGATTATTGCCGCAATCTATATTGGATAGAAAAACGAGAGTAAAAGTTGGAAATAAAATGCAAACTGTCGATAAAATTAATGAAAAGTGGTGTTATGATTCCAACACAGGAGAGGCTCATATGCTTATTCAAAGACCTGACTACTAAAATTTCTTAATTGAATGGGAAGAGTAGCAAATTATTAAGGTAGTTACCGGTATCAGGCGGTGCGATATTATTTGCTTGGCATGCGGGGAGGGGCTCAGGGGCATATTCTGGAAAATGGTGTTTATTTGGAATTGATTCGCAGGGGATATATGGTTTATGTTGGCAAAATCGG
>CAMWMM010000340.1 GCA_947175285.1 uncultured Lachnospiraceae bacterium | reverse complement strand
CCTGCATATCACCCCTCACATGTTTCGTCATACTTTCGCTACAAGCCTATTGGAGGCTGATGTTGATATTAGATATATTCAGGAAATATTAGGTCATAGTTCAATTAATATTACAGAAATCTATACGCATGTTGCTATGTCTAAGCAGAAAGATATACTTACTACAAAACATCCGAGGAAAGATTTCCATATATAATTTTAAAAGCAGTATGTAAATAGAAGTTGTCTTATTTTCATACTGCTTTTGAACGATTGATAATCATGTATTATCAATTAAAATCCGACTGATAATCAGATGTTATCTGTCAGTCCCGATGAATAAGGCATATATGGAATAATTGAAACATATCAGATAAAAATAAAAGGAATATATTTATGAATCCCAGTCCGCAGGTATTAAAGAACGCATTAGAAGAGCTAAATGAAAAATATCCAGACTCCAATCTGAATAGCAAAACGTCAAATGGTGGGTCTGTGAGACAGACCATAACAAAACAGAACTATGAAAAAATTAGCATGAAAAGAAGCCGGTTTCAAAATATCAGCTATAAAGACTGTACTTTTGAAAATGTCGCCTTTTCAGCATCCTCGTATCACAATGTTACTTTTAAGCAGACCAAATTATCAGGTAACAGCTTTGCATGCTGCAATTTTTTTAACAGCATGTTTGTCAACAAAAAAGCAGATGATGTCTTGTATACAGGCAACAATTTCAGTCAAAGCAGTTTTACAACATGTAATTTTAAGAAAATAATGTTTAAAAGTAGTGGATTTTTACAGTCACTTTTTTATAATTGCAGGTTTGATAGTGTCAAGTTTCAAAGCAATACGCTCGAAGGAAGCTGCTTTAACAGTTGCTATCTTGAAAAAATAGATGCGGGTCATACAAATGTGGAATTTATTGAATTGCTTAACACTAGCCTAAAGAGTGTAGTTTTTCCATTTTATCAGTTTGCATATATAATCGGGGCGTCTGATTTTCTAAATGAACCCTCTGACAGTATTTCATTTATTGCAGGGGATAAGGACGTCCCTCTTGTGGATTACATCCGTCAAATAAATAATTTAATATATTATTATGACGATAAACAGGAATACTTTCCGGTTTGTAACCTGTTGATTGCAAAAGGCAAGATGCATGAAGCACAAGAGGTTTTTTTAAAAGGTATTAATCAGGCATTAGATACATTGGATTTTCGAATGCTCCGTCACCTATGCAGGCTGGCTAAAAGGCATGACCTGTTAGACGAGATTACTGTTCGTCGTGCAAATAAAAAAATAGAAAATTATTTATATGATGACAATATCCCGCCAGAACGGATAAATGATTATATTGTCAACACTGGCGAAATCAGGAAAACATTGCTAAGCGGGAAAAGTGATAGTGTCACATACAGCTTTAATATACGGACAAATATTTGCAAGAAAAACAAGAAAGGGGTTGCATATGTAAATTCACTTTCGACTGAACTTAATGACGCCCTTTCCCAAAATGATTTTGGTCAGCTTGGATTTCAAGTTGCAGTTTCCAATCATTCTCCGTTTGAAATTATCATTGATGTTGTCTGTGCCGCAGGTGCATTGGCAACAATAGCACAACTGATATGGAGTATTGTTGAGAAAAAACAATCTGATACAAGTTCCGATAACCAAACCATCCCCGACGATTATGTTCTGGCGAACAATGAGATTTATGCGAAATGTGTTGATAGCTACATAGAACGCAGCAAGGAGCAGCTACTCAATATCAAATTAAAATATTCAGAAAGGAAAATGAACCAATACATCGAGCAGGTAACACAGCAGTTAAAAACAGATATCGCTGATTTATATAATAAGGATGTAATGATATTCAAGAAAAATAACACGGATGAAACATAAAATCTGGCTGAAAAATACTCTCTGCCAGATGACAGGGATGATTTTTCAGCCATGTATCAGTCTCCGGTTAGAATCTGGAGTACTGGTATTGATTGTCACAAAATAAGCATATTATTCCGGCAAGCCTTGCAGGGCGGACCTAATTCTTTCACATTACCAGACATGGATGACAACATATCGGATGTGTAGTTATATACTTTAAGAAGATACGCATTATCAGGTCCCAAATCATTTTCATAAGGTGTTTTAGGAAGGGCACGAAACGCAGACAGGCATGGAATAACACCAATTTCAGCCAAGGTTACTATTTCATTGTAAATATCCTGCTCCTTATCAAGACCAACCAGAAGTGCAGAGCGGACATTTCCAATGCCGAAAATACGGACAGCGTCCTGTAGGATTTCATAGTAGGCATCTTTTCCCAGACTACGTTTGGCAGGCATTAATTGACGTGCCAGTTTTTCATCGGCAATTTCAAGGTTAAAAGCCACCTCCTCAACCCCCGCATTTTTAAGTTTGATTAACATGCTTTTGGGCGGAAGCATTGTCATTATTGAGATTGGCTTTTCCCTAAAAACATTGTCACTTTTTAGGTAATTACATATTTCAATTATTTTATCCCACGAATCTGGTGCAAGACAGCTTCCGCCCCCAATAAGGATATGTCGAAAATGAATATCCAGATTCTTCAGACTTTGCAAAGCCTGAAGAATCTGTTTCATAGAAAACCTATACTCAGAATATGGAACATTACAAAACGCACATCCTTTTCCCAGATTTTTGTTTTCACATCCAGATACCAGCTTTATTCTTAAGCGGTCTGTACTAATAAATAGCATTTTCTGTTCTAATTCGTGCAAGGAATACAGGCGATTTTTCTCGACGCAGATGTCTGCTATTTTTTCATTATAATAATATAGCTCCTCTGTGTTTTTGGATAGCTTAACCAGAAACGGACTATACTGGGAAAGGTTGATTCCAAAAGCACAGTTTATGTTGAGATGGGGCTGTATATATTGACTGAATCGAACAGTTATATCGATTGATTCATATACACCGTTTTTTATATTGATGCGCTCGCCTTCCACACGCACTCCTTGATTCAGCAATGCTGTCTTATAAGAAATATCGTCACAAGGTCTTTGATTTATGGTAATGTTGTCATTCAGCCACAGAGTCATATCTGGTGAAATTTTACTGATGGAATGCGGAAATACAGCGCGAAATAAATAAGAATTATTATCTGTTTTATGGTTGTCCAAATAGAATTCCATTCCATCATCAAAAACATCTACCAGCCCAATTCCCTTAAGCAGTTCGAATTTTTCTTTAAAATATGAAGAAGGAATCCCGTCATTATAGTAAAAATAACAGCTGTAATTTATTTCATCTTCAAAAGAGAGTGTTGTCGTCATGTTCCCCTGAAATGCCATCTCATTCAGTTCAAAGCATGATGATGCCAATAAAGTATTGTTATTACATTCATGAAGATAACGATCTAAAATAAATGTTGATGCCTGAAAACGAGGATTAATTTCACAGCAATACACCTGTTCATCAGAGGTAACAATAAAATCAATGCCAGCAATACCCCTGTATCCTTTTTTTCGTAACATGTCTGCGAGCTTCGTGCTAAATTTCCTGATTTTTTTCTTGACAGAATCCTGCATTTCCTGAAAGACGCAGAAATCGCCTCCCCGGTAACAAAGCTGCTGTTGCTTAAGCTCTATTATTTGTACCGACGCGGGTGACAAAACAGTCTGTTTCTCCGAAATAAAAATATGTATATTTACAGAAACACTGGTGATATAGGGTGACACAATATATCGCTGCATCGGCTCCACCTTATCCAGAATTTCTGAAAAATGCTGTGCTTCCGCATAAAAAGTTCCAATGCCGCCACCTCCATGGGCAGCCTGAATGACAAAAGTCGTATATCCCTGAAAATGTGCACAAAGCTTTGAATAAAGAAGGTCTTTCCCAAAAAAAGTGGCAAAGGGGACAACCGGAATTGAGTTTTGGGCAAACCATTCCTTTACAGATAGCTTATTATTGATAAAATCCAGCAAATCTTTTGCATTTATGCACCTGCATCTTTGTTGAATACATTCATCATAATTATATGCCGTTCGCTGGTTATAAAAGTAAAATGTCGCATTTTTGTTGTAAAATTGTTGTATCTTTTTTGCAAAAAAGAGAAATATTTCCCTGTGGTCAATGTTCTGGTTATGCCTTATAGAAAATACTTCCTGAGAAGGCATATTACTAAAAATACATGCCATGTTATCAAAAAAATTTTTACAGTAATATGTATCTGATTCACGAATACCAATATAGCATTTATTTTCATTTTCTAAGATTTGGTTCTCTATTTTATTCATCTTTTTCATCTCTCCCACTATTTCTATATAATTCCTGAACATATCAGGATTGTTTATTTTGGACTATTTTTAATATATGGATATAATGAGGCAATTCTCTGATAGAATGCATACGAAACAAATGGTTGGAATGATTTACAGGTAAGTCCGTGTTTTCTAGTAAAGAAGTTTTCGAATTCTATAAGGTTGTCCAAAATGACTTCTTCAATGTTATTCGAAGTTATGATGCTATCATACTCATAATAAAACGGAATTTTCCAATAAAGACTCTGTAATCTTATTTAATTCAGAGCGAAGTGTAAAAGTTTTTTAATAATATTCATTGAACAGATCTAGAAAACGAACATTATCATCATACACTTTAGAATAATATATTGATAAAAATGATATAAAAATTCTTGTGTTAAAACTTTAACAAGATATTTTGATATTTATCAATTACAATCTCCTTTCGGACTGACAGATAACATCTGATTATCAGTCGGATTTTAATTGATAATACATGATTATCAATCACTTTTTCCTATTTCCATATCTGAATGTGAACTTTCCAGATATAAACGAGATATCCCAATAAATCAACATTCTTGTTGATTCTTATAAGATTATTTTGTAGTATTTTATCACTTTTTGTATGATTGAACAAGGGACAGAATTGTCCACAACTCAATTTTAGTCAAGTAATCTACTTTACACTTTATCTGACAAACTATACATATTCCTTATCCTATTTCTATCGAATATATATTCTTTGAAATGTAAAAACTCGCACTTGTTTTGTACATACGCATTTTGGTACAATAATTTCTGTGATATATAATTACTTCCCAAAACACTTCAAAATGTTCTATTGATCTGTAAAAGATTGTCAATAATTATCAGAAAGGATTATCTAAATGAAAAACTCACAAATGAAAACGCTAAAAAACGCCACTGGAAAAATCGATTACGCACTGATGAATGACTGTATGTTCCACATCGTCATGCAGTCAAATAAAAAAGTACTGATGGGGCTGGTCTGTGCGCTGCTCCATTTGATATAGGGTGATGTGCAGTCTGTCTTGGTACTCAATCCGCTCGAACTGGGCAATAAAATCCGCGATAAGGATTATATCTTTGACATCAAGGTGCTGCTCAACAAGCATACAATCATCAATATTGAATTACAAGTTGGAGCACAAAACTTCTGGAATGACCGCTCCCTTTCCTATCTCTGCCGGCTCTTTGACAATCTTGAAAAAGGGGAGGATTATTATGATGTCAAACCTATATACCATATCGGTATCCTTGATTTTACATTATTTCCCGCATATCCTGAGTTTTATGCTACCAACAAGATGATGAATGTCCAAAAGCATTATATTTATAATGACAAATTCGCTTTGAATGTGTTAGACTTAAATCAAATTAAACTGGTAACGGACGAGGACAAAAAGTCCGCTACTGGTGTTAGGCGTGGGAAGAGGCTGAACAGGTCGCTTTAATAAACAGGATTTTGAAAATCAGTTTGCGGAAATGGATGTATCCATTGCAGAGAATGATTTGGTTATCGCTAAAATGACTTAGCTATTGCATAAAAAAATCTGATTATCGCTAAAAATGACTTGGCTATTGCAGAGAAAAATCTGGCTATTGCAGAAAAAGACTTGACTATCACTTAAATAACTTGGCTAT
>CAMWMM010000339.1 GCA_947175285.1 uncultured Lachnospiraceae bacterium | reverse complement strand
AGCGCCGCGGACTGGGAGCTTGCGCCGACGCCGAGACAGCAGATGTATATCCAGCGGTTGTATTTATATATGAATATGACGAAACCGTCAAAAAGGCTTTATCTATCTTATGCCAGAATCGGAAGTGACGGCAAAAGCAGGCGCCCGGCGTATTTGATTGAGACAGTGCAAAGGCTTTTCCCAAAGCTTGCTACCACGTATCCGGAACAATACTGCGTGGAGGAACAGTTGACAAACGCCGAGGACGGTATCGGCTTTTTTACGGATTTACTGCGGGAGTATGCGGCGGGCAGACTAGAGCGGGAAAAAGAAAGTGCGCTCTTTACCTTTTATCATACTTATCATCAGAACCCTATCTGGCGGGATCAGGTGGATGAGTTAATTGATACGGCATTTTACCATTATCGGCACAGTCCGCTTTCCAAACAGGTGACAATGGCGTTATACGGCAGTATTTTACAAAACAGCGTCAGCCGTCTGGAAAAATATGCGGCATGTGCCTATGCGCATTTTTTACAGTATGGATTGACTTTGAAGGAACGCGGTGAATACAGTTTTGAAAATGTGGACATGGGAAATTTCTTTCATGGGGTACTGGAACTGTTTGCGGATAAACTGGCGGAGAATCATTATACATGGTTTGATTTCCCGAAAGAAGCCGGGGAGAAATTATTGGACGAGGCAATCACTGCATATGCCGTAAACTATGGGGAGACAATTTTATACAGCAATGCCCGAAACCAATATTTAATAAAGCGTATCAGGAGAATTTTGAAGCGTACTATCGTCACGTTACAGATGCAGCTGCAAAAGGGCGCTTTTTTGCCGGAGCATTTTGAAATGTCATTTTCCATGTTAGAGGATTTGGATGCGGTGAATATCGCATTGACCGGAGAGGAAAAAATGAAGCTGCGCGGCAGAATCGACAGGATTGATACATGTGAAGAAGATGATGTTGTTTATGTTAAAATTATTGATTATAAATCGGGAAACCGGAAGTTTGATTTGGCGGCGTTATATTACGGATTGCAGTTACAGTTAGTCGTTTACATGAATGCTGCGGTTGAAATGGAACAAAAGAAGCATCCGGGGAAAGAAATTGTGCCTGCCGCAATGTTATATTACCATGTTGCGGACCCGATGATTGAAGACGGGCAGACGCTGACTCCGGAACAGTTAAATGAGAGGTTATTGCAGGAACTTAAAATGACCGGAATAGTCAGTGAAAATGACAAAGCTATCAGTTTACTCGATAGGGAATTTACGGATAAGTCCGATATTCTCCCGATAGAACGGAAAAAGGACGGAACTTTCTCCGCGCATTCCAGTGTCGTCAAAGAAGAGGATATGCAGACAATATCGAGTTATGTAAACTATAAAATAAAAGAGTTAGGAACCGATATTTTGCAGGGAAACATTTCGGTCAATCCCTGTGAACAGAACGGAGAGAATGCCTGTACATACTGTGCCTACCGGAGTATTTGCGGTTATGATGCGGAAATTGCAGGATATGAGACGAGGAAGCTAAAGAAGCTGTCACGGGATGATGCGCTTATGCTGATGGAAAAAGAAAGAGGAGAGTAAGGAGTTCATGAGTGTTTCTTATACAATGGAACAGCAGAAGGTAATTGATACGCATGGATGCAATCTGTTGGTATCGGCGGCGGCGGGTTCTGGGAAAACCGCTGTTTTGGTAGAGCGTATTGTAAAAATGGTAAGTGATGAAGCACATCCTGTGGATATAGACAGGCTGCTTGTCGTGACGTTTACCAATGCGGCGGCTGCGGAAATGAGAGAGAGAATCAGCGGTGCAATCAGTGAGAAACTGATAAAGGAGCCGGAAAACGAACATTTGCAGAGACAGGCCGCGCTTTTACATAATGCACAGATTACAACAATCGATAGTTTCTGTTTGTTTGTTATTCGTAATCATTTCCATACCATCGGATTAGACCCGGGGTTTAGGATTGCAGATGAGGGAGAACTGAAATTACTGCGAAACGATGTGCTGGGCGAAGTGTTGGAGGCGTGCTATCAAAAAGGCGAAGAACCGTTTTTATATGCTATGGAGTATTTCAGTACCGGAAGCCGTGATAATGCTGTAGAGGAAGCCGTTTTAAAACTGTATGATTTTGCGATGAGCAATCCCTTTCCGGAAGAGTGGCTGCATCAGAGAAAAGACGATTATGCCGTTTCAGAAGATACGGCGGAGGCATTCTTGGAGCTGGACTGGCTGAAAAGCCTGATGGAGAAAGTGTCATTATCCCTGCATAGTTTGATTGACCAAATCAGTTATTGCATACGGATATGCGAAGAACCGGATGGCCCTTATATGTATGGAGAACTGCTGGAACAGGAAAAAGAGCAGCTTGAGAGACTGGTTAAGGCTAAGAATTATGAAGAGTGCACTTCACTGTTTTCGGCGGTTTCTTTTGGAAGACTGTCCTCAAAAAAAGATGCTGTGGTTTCTGCGGCAAAACGCGAACTGGTAAAAGGGATTCGTACGAAAGTCAAAGAGCGTGTGCAGGAGATAGGAAAAAATTACTTTGCACAGTCTGCGGAAGGCGTTATACGGCAGATGGGTGTATGCAGGGAGGCAGTATGCGCGCTGGTGGATTTGACATTGCAGTTTAAAGAAGCGTTTGATAAGACAAAACGGGATAAAAATTTGCTTGATTTTGACGATATCGAGCACTTTGCACTTTCCATTTTACTGCGCCGTACAGAGGATGGACGGATAGAGCCGACAGAAACGGCGCTGGAATACCGGGATTATTTTACCGAGATTCTCATTGACGAGTATCAGGACAGTAACTTTGTGCAGGAATACCTGCTGTCTGCCATTTCGGGGGAAACTCAGGGACATTTTAACCGCTTTATGGTGGGGGATGTGAAGCAGAGTATTTATAAATTCCGTCTGGCAAGACCGGAACTTTTTATGGAAAAATATAACACATATGACGAGGAATTAGGCAAAGATACGGTGCGCATTGACCTGCATAAAAACTTCCGCAGCAGGGAGGAAATATTAGTTAGTACCAATGCGGTTTTTTCTCAGGTCATGCAAAAGGAACTAGGCGGTATTGTTTATGATGAAAAAGCAGCGCTGTATCCGGGAGCTTCTTATCCGAAACTGTCTGATACAGAGAAGCCGGATTCATCGGAAAGCTTTCATGTTGATAGCGATACGGAGCTTCTTCTTTTTACGGAGCAGAGTGTAAGTCAGGATGCGGAGCAGGGAGGTACTTCCACGGGCTTGACCGAAGAAGTCAATGTGAAAAGACAGGAAGCCTATGGAATTGCGGGCAGAATCAAACAGCTTGTGACATCTTTTCAGGTGACAGATACGGAAACCGGAGCTATGCGTAAAGCATCTTATAAGGATATTGTGATTCTTCTTCGGACAACAACGGGCTGGGATGAGGAGTTTAAGCAGGTGTTGGAGGAAGAGGGAATTCCGGTTCATGTCACTTCCAAAACAGGTTATTTTGCAGCGACGGAGATTCAGGAACTGCTTCATTTTCTGCGGATACTGGACAATCCGATGCAGGATATTCCGCTGTATGGGGTATTGCACTCCTATTTCGGCGGATTTTCGGAGGAAGAGATAGCAAGCGTGAAAGCGGCGTTCCCAAAGAAGAGGTATTTATATGATGCTGTAAAAGAATATGCCGCAGGCGGGGGTGCAGAGACCGGAAGCATAGATATGGCGGTTCCTCTGTGTCAGAAATTGCAGGCGTTTCTTAACAGAGTGGAAAAATACCGCGATATGGCAGTTTATATGCCTGTGCATGAACTGTTACAAACCATTATCCGTGAATATGCCTACCTATCCTATGTAACGGCAAAGCCGGGCGGAAACAGGCGGCGCGCCAATGTGGAGATGCTGCTTGTCAGAGCGGCGGACTATGAGAAAATCAGTTATTATGGGCTTTACCATTTTTTGCGTTATATTGAAGAACTGGAAAAATATGATGTGGACTACGGCGAGGCAAACTTACAGGATGAAAATGCGGATGTCGTGCGGATTATGAGCATTCATAAAAGTAAAGGACTGGAGTTTCCTATCTGCTTTGTGGCGGGTCTGGCAAAGAGTTTTAATATGCGGGATGCGGCGGGACACTTAGTAATGGATGTGGAGATGGGAATCGGCGTGGATTATGTGGATGCCGGTCTTCGGGTAACGAGCCGGAATCTTAGAAGAAACTTTCTTGCGCTGATATTACGGCAGGAGAATTTAGCTGAAGAACTCCGTATTTTGTATGTCGCAATGACAAGAGCAAAAGAAAAATTAATCCTGACAGGGGCACTGAAAAATCCGGAGAAAACGATTGCTTCTCTGACAATGCTGCAAGGTATCAGAGAGAGGGCTTTTTCCTATGACACGCTTATGCAGATGAACAGTTTTCTGGATGTGCTTTTATATGCGGCGGCAAGAAATAAATGTTTTGATGATATCTGGCGTCTATATAACATTGAGCCGGATGGTCAAAATCCGTTTTACGAGGAGGATATCAGGATAAAACTGTCGATTCTTTCATGGGAAAATACGTTGGAAGATAAGATAAAAGAAACGATACAAAGAGAAGATGATAAGAGAAAACTACTGCTTCTTACTGCGGCAAACGGGATTGACCGTGTGGATAAAAAATTAATGACGATAATGTCGGAGAAATTTACTTATCAGTATCCTTATGCGAATTTACGGGACTTATATACGAAAACCACTGTGTCAGAATTGAAAAAAGCAGGTATGCAGGAAGAGGAGGAGTTTGCTTTTTCGTTGTATGAAGAAGAACCGATTGTTCCGTATTTACCAAAGTTTGTCAGACAGGATGAGGGTGTCAGCGGAACAGACAGGGGAAGTGCTTTTCATAAAGTTATGGAACTGCTGGATTTCAGTATTTTGACCGATTCGGATAATGATTTAAAGAAAGCTGTGCAGAAGCAGATGCAGAAGATGCTTGCGGAAGGAAGGCTGTCACAGGCTTACTATGATGCGGTTTCAATACCGAAGATTGTTACCTTTTTAGAAAGCAGAGTCGCAAAGCGTATGGCGGCAGCAGACGCGGAAGGAAAGCTGTACAGGGAACAGCCTTTCGTGCTGGGACTTCCTGCAAGTCGTTTAAACGAAGCGTTTCCGGAAGAAGAGACCGTTCTGATTCAGGGAATCATCGATGCTTTCTTTGAAGAGGACGGCAGCTATATTGTTGTGGATTATAAGACCGATGCGGTACGGAAACCCGAGGAACTTATCAGACGTTACCAGACGCAGCTTGATTATTATGCGGAGGCATTGGAGCAGCTCTCCGGCTATAAGCAGACAGGAGAGGGAATCCGTACGGCGGAGAAGGTGATTTATTCGTTTAAGCTGGGAGAGGAAATTATTTTATAGTAGCTGCTGGTTAATCGCCTCTCATGCAGCGGTTTTGTGATGCTTGTAAAAGTTGGTAAATTTGTTATAATAAAAATATCAAGGTGTGAATGGAGGTATTTTATTATGTCAGTTTTCAAGAGTTATTTAAGACAGCTTATAAGGCAGTTAAAAGCTTTACAGAAAGCAAATAAAGAAGGAAATAAAGAAGAAGTTGAAAGAATTATAGATGAACTTCTAAAAGATGCTCAGGATGGATTGGAAGACGATTAGAAAAATCTCAGACGACAAAGAGAGATAGATATTTTAGAATATTCTAAGATATCTATTTTCTATTATATATATTCATTATACCAGCTTTGAAGGGTTCGGGACTTAGGGACATTTCTGTAAAAAGGAGACACGTATGAGTAAATTATGGGACGATAAGGCAGCAGTGGAGTGGGAAGAAGCATTTCCCATAGGAAATGGGCGGATAGGCGCCATGATATTTGGAAGCCCCGGGAGCGAGCATTTGCAGTTGAATGAAGAGAGTATCTGGTATGGCTGCCCGGTGATTCGTCTGAACCCGGATATGAAGGAAAATCTG
>CAMWMM010000338.1 GCA_947175285.1 uncultured Lachnospiraceae bacterium | reverse complement strand
GATAAAGAAAGATGGGCGCTATTGCCTGATTACGGGCAATCATGATACAATCCGGGCGTCTTATTATCTGGATGTCAGAGAATTAAAGCTTACATATGCCTTTTTATTTACCATGCCGGGGAATCCTTTCATCTATTACGGAGATGAAATCGGTATGCATTATCTTGCGCTGGATTCCAAGGAGGGCGGTTATACAAGAACCGGTTCCCGTACGCCGATGCAGTGGAACGATACAATAAACTGCGGATTTTCCACAGCGCCGGCAAAAGACCTTTATCTGCCGGTAGATACCGCACCGGATGCGCCTACGGTAGCAGGACAGGAAAAGGACAAAGATTCCTTGCTGCATGTGGTAAAAGATGTGCTGACGCTTAGGAAAGACAGAGATGACCTGAAAGAAAATGACAATCTGGAGATTGTTTATGCAAAAGAAAATGAAAGAGCTTTTGCATACAGGCGCGGAAACCTGCTTATGTGCTGCAATCCGTCAGGAAAAGATGGTAGTATACAGGCGGACGGTCTGCCGGAAGCGAAAGAAAAACTCTATTCTATCGGAGAGGGAGATTTTCAGAATGGAGGCTATGCGTTAAGCGCACAGTCATTCATCATATGGGAAGTGTAAACGGATTATAAAAATAACAGGGGTAACGCTTGTAAATTAACTCTGCCTGGAATATACTATATCTAGAGTCGTTTTTTTGGGGAGCCTATAGATATGCTATTTTCCAGTGTAGAGTTTTTATTCCGGTTTCTGCCGGTTTTTATGTTGATATATTTAATTGTTCCTGATAAGTACCGTAACCTGATATTGCTTTTGGGAAGTCTGTTTTTTTATGCAGTAGGAGAACCGTACTACGTTCTGTTGCTTATTCTTTCTATTCTCATTAACTATGGAGCGGGAAAGCTGATTCTTGAAAAAAAAGAGCAAATGGGAAAAAAGGTTTTAATTCTCTCATTACTCTATAATTTTGCTGTTTTGTTCGTGTTCAAGTATTGGGATTTTGCAGTGAAAAATATCAACCGTTTTTTTAATGGCGATAAAATACCGCTTTTATCGCTTGCACTTCCCCTTGGCATCAGCTTTTATACATTTCAGACTGCATCTTATCTGATTGACTGTTACAAAGGCAAGATAAAGGAGAATGCTTCTTTTACTGCATTTGCATCTTATGTTACGATGTTTCCGCAGCTTATTGCAGGACCTATTGTAAAGTATGATGAAGTAGCCGAGCGGATGGAGGAGCGGAAAATCCGTCCGAAAGCGGTTGAGAGCGGATTTAAGCTGTTTGGCATTGGTTTGGGATTAAAAGTATTATTAGCCAATCAGATTGGAACGCTTTGGAATACAATTATGACGGCAGGTGCCGGAAACTTATCTGTTCCGGCTGCCTGGATGGGAGCTTTTGCCTATTCCTTCCAGATATATTTTGATTTTTGGGGGTATTCCCTGATGGCAAAAGGATTGGGAAGAATGCTGGGTTTCCGTATCCCTAAAAACTTTGACGACCCGTATATGTCCAAATCCATTTCAGAATTTTGGAGAAGATGGCATATTACGTTAGGAAGATGGTTTAAGGAATATCTGTATATTCCGCTAGGGGGAAACAGAAAGGGCTATGTCAGGGCAGCATGCAATCTGCTCGTGGTATGGACGCTGACAGGATTATGGCATGGTGCGGATTTAAATTTTGCCTTATGGGGAATCGTATTTTTCCTGATACTGGCAGTGGAAAAGCGCGGTATCGGTAAGTGGCTGGAACAAAGCAAAGTAGTAGGGCATTTGTATGTGATTATTTTGATTCCCGTCACATGGATGATATTTGCCATCAGTGATATGAAACAGCTTTTAGCCTATTTGCAGAATATGATAGGAATCCATACATCGAATGCGATTGTCGGCAGTGAGCAGATAGTGCGGTACATAAAAGAATATGGGGTGTTATTTTTGGCTTGTTTTTTATTTTCAACACCTTATCCGATGGAATGGTATCACAAGCATAAGCATGAATGGTATATGGTAGTTATTGTTCTTATTATCTTTTGGTTTTCTGTTTATGAGATAATGATGGGCAGTAACAATCCGTTCTTGTACTTTAGATTTTAGGGAGATTAGTATGAAGCGCTGGAAGAAGATAATTGAAAATTGTCCATATCTGGTTGCGCTGTTAATTATATGGTTGTTTTTGACAATAGGCGGCATCGGATTAATGATATATCGTGACTATGGAGGAGTGGAGTGGAAAACTCTCTGGTCAAATCCTTTTTTTGCAGTCGTGATGAAAGAGGAAATGCAGGAAAATTCGGTACATTCTTCAAAAGCGGTAACTGTTATGGCGCAGGTTTCGGATAAAGGTCCTTTAGCGGCGATGTTAAAGGAGAAAGAAGTGACAACTGCGGGAGGCATCATAATCTTGCAGGATGCGGATGCGGTTCCTGATGTGGAAACAGTTCCTGAGGAGGAAGAAGAAAAATCGATACCTGCCGGGAAAACAGTCTTCGAGATTTATACACCGGTAGAGACCAATTCTATTTATTACATAGATGAAGGAAAAGCTGCATTAACGACAGAATATGATTATACGGTGGTCGGAGAGGAATACTTTGATGATGCGGTGTTTTTAGGAGATTCCAGAACAATGGGTATTTCCGACTATTCCGGAGTGAATGCTGATTTTTTTTGTGAGAACGGTATGACGATTTACAAACTGTTGGATGAAAAGGGCGTGACTTATCAGAAAACCGGTGAAAAAGTAAATTTGAATCAGGTTATGCAGCAGAAGCAGTATGGAAAAATTTATATTATGTTAGGCATGAATGAGTTAGGATACCGGGATACAAATTATTTTGTGGAAAAGTATCGTGACGTATTGGAACAAATCAGAGAGTGGCAGCCGCAGGCAGTTGTTTTCTTGATGGCAAATCTGCATGTCAGTGCGGAAAAGAATAATATTCAAACAGAATTTAATAATATTAATATCAATGCTAAAAATGTTGCGGAAGCTGCTCTTGCTGATGGAATCAACGTTTTTTACCTTGATAGTAACCCGGTATTCACAGATGAGAATGGATTCTTAAAAGAAGATATAACTTTTGACGGCGTTCACCTCTATGCCAATTATTACATGGAATGGATGGACTTTATTAAGGAACATGGCATAGTCAGAGATTATGATGGAAATGATGCGGACAATGAATAATGAAACGACCAGATTAAATAAGTATATTGCGCAGTGCGGTGTCTGTTCCCGGAGAGATGCGAATAAGCTGATAGAAAAGAAGGCTGTTACTGTCAATGGTAAACCCGCGCATCCCGGTATGCAGGTAACGGATAAAGATGAAATTGCAGTCTATGGAAAACCACTTCAAAATCGTGAAAAAACGGTAGTTTTGGCATATTATAAGCCTGTTGGCGTAACGTGTACGGCACGTGATAAGCATGCTAAGGTAAAGATTCAAGATAACATGCGTTACCCACTCAGAGTGACTTATGCGGGAAGGCTGGACAAAGATTCCGAGGGACTTTTGTTGATGACAAATGACGGTGAACTGATTGATGCGATGATGCGGGGCGCTAATCATCATGAGAAAGAGTATGTTGTAAAAGTGGATAAAATATTAACGGATGATGCTGTTACGAAGATGCGTGAGGGTATCTATTTAGATGAATTGGGATTGACGACAAGACCATGTGAGGTCACAAAAACAGGCGACAAGACGATGAACATGATATTAACCCAAGGGGTCAACAGGCAGATACGCAGAATGTGTAAAGCAGTGGGATATCAGGTGCGCAGTTTGAAGAGAACGCGTGTTATGAGCGTTAATCTTGCAAATTTAAAACCGGGTGAATATCGTGAATTGAGTGAAGAAGAGACAAAACTTCTGTATTCTTTGTGTAAATTACAGCGTTAATGTATAAAAAAGAGCGGATTTGGAAAGGAACATGGTGAGGAAGATGGTAAACGAAAAAATGAGCCGCATGAAAGAACTGGTTTCTACACTAAATAGAGCGTCAAAAGCGTATTATGCACAAAATATGGAAATTATGAGTAATTTTGAGTATGATAAACTCTATGATGAGCTGACGGCATTAGAGGCGGAAACAGGCATTACTCTGACAAACAGCCCGACGGTTCAGGTAGGCTATGAAGCAGTGGATGAACTGCCGAAAGAGCGCCATGAAAGACCGATGTTATCACTTGGTAAGACGAAAAACAGAGAAGAGTTGCGCGATTGGTTGAATGACAAGGAAGCCCTTTTATCGTGGAAATTAGACGGGCTTACTATTGTTTTGACATTTTTTGCAGGAAAACTTGCAAAAGCTGTCACAAGAGGTAACGGTGAAGTCGGAGAAGTTATTACGAATAATGCCAGAGTTTTTAAAAATATTCCGCTTTCCATCCCCTTTCAGGGAGAACTAATTTTAAGAGGGGAAGCCGTGATTTCCTATTCAGATTTTGAACAGATTAACAAAGAGATTGAAGACGAGGAAAGTAAGTATAAGAATCCGCGTAATTTATGCAGCGGTTCCGTTCGCCAATTAAATAACGAGGTGACAGCTAATAGAAATGTTATGTTTTATGCATTCAGTCTGGTAAAGGCGGAAGATGTAGACTTCCATAATTCCAGAGAAGAACAGTTCCATTTTTTGCAGGAACAGGGCTTTGATGTGGTGGAATACAAAAAAGTAACACCGGATAATATATTGGAGACGATTTCTTATTTTGAGAAGAAAATAGAGCATTATGATATTCCGTCGGACGGACTGGTACTTGTGTATGATGATATGGCGTATGGACATTCTCTTGGAATGACGGCAAAATTCCCGCGGGATTCCATCGCTTTTAAATGGGCGGATGAGCTGCGGGAGACTGTGTTAAAAGAAATAGAATGGAGTCCAAGCCGTACTGGTTTGATTAATCCTGTGGCAATATTTGAGCCGGTGGAATTAGAGGGAACAACGGTCAGCCGTGCATCCGTACACAATATCAGTATCATGCGTAATTTAAAACTCGGCATTGGCGACCGCATCACGGTCTATAAAGCTAATATGATTATTCCGCAGATTGCGGAGAACCTGACGGGAAGCGATTCCGTTCAGATTCCGGATACATGTCCGGTATGCGGGCAGCCCACTGAAATCAGGAAAGTGAATGAAGTACAGTCACTATATTGTACAAACCCGGCATGTGAGGCAAAGAAAATTAAATCCTTTACGCTCTTTGTCAGCAGAGATGCAATGAACATTGACGGTCTTTCGGAAGCGACACTGGAAAAATTCATTGGGAAAGGATTTATCCATGAATATGCGGATATATTTAAATTAAACCGTTATGAAGAAGAAATCACAAACATGGAAGGCTTCGGGGAAAAGTCCTATAGAAACCTGATAAACAGCGTTGACAATGCAAGAGAGACGACACTGCCTAGGGTCATTTACGGACTCGGTATTGTAGGAATCGGACTTGCCAATGCGAAGATGATATGCCGGTATTATCATTATGATTTGCAGAAAATGCAGACGGCACAGATAGAAGAACTGAGCGAGATAGACGGTATCGGTGAAGTTCTTGCCGGCGCTTTTTATGAGTATTTTCAGGATAAGAAAAATGTAGAGCAGTTAGAGAATCTTTTGAAAGAAATAACGATTGTTGTGGAAACCGTAGAAGAGGATGAACAGACGCTTGCAGGTTTGAATTTCGTGATTACGGGAAGCCTTAACCATTATGAAAACCGAAATGAATTAAAAGAGGCAATTGAGAAAAAAGGCGGAAAAGTAACAGGCAGCGTTACTTCGAAGACCATCTGTTTGATTAACAATGATGTAACATCCGCCTCTTCCAAAAATAAAAAAGCAAAGGAACTGGGTGTCCGGATAATTTCGGAAGAGGATTTTATGGAGGAGTATCTTACTCAATCTCCTTAACATCATACGGCGTTGTCTGGTACACGTAATAATTAAGCCAAT
>CAMWMM010000337.1 GCA_947175285.1 uncultured Lachnospiraceae bacterium | reverse complement strand
GTCAGCAGATTTTTGGTAAAAATGTGCGCAAGTCCCCATGTCAGACCGCAGATGATTCCGCCATAAGGAATTTTTTCCTGATGAAACCATACTTCGCATGCTTTTTGCCCGAATACGATAATCAGCAGAAAAAGCATCGTTTCAAAAGCATAATATATGTACTGAAAGGCAAAAAGAAGGAATCCCTTATTTACATATTCTAAATACACTTTAAATCCATCCCATGCTATATAATCACCGATAAAAGCAAGGAGAATGAATAAGGCGCATACTCCGAACTGCCATAATCTTAACGATTCTCCTTTTTCGAGAAGCGGAAAGTCATATTTTTTACCGGATTTCCGAATCAGGATAAAAGCAAATATTCCCCATGTAATACAGGTCAGAATCCAATGCAGAATAATCTGCATATTTGACCAGTCCTGCGTAGGCGCGCCATATAATATGGGCTCCAGCAAATAAGCATAAAGCACTTCCATGCCGAGTCCCGCAAAAGCATATAGTCCAAGTGAGAGGTAGTCCCCGCCTGTAATCTTTTCTTTTCTGTGTTCTTTCATTTTCCCGTTTCCTTTCTGCTTTTTATTTCTTTCAGTGCCTGATTGGCAGATTTAATTTCATGAAAAACCGCCGTATAATAAATAATAACGCCTATGACATATGGAATTGTAAAAGACAAAAACATATCCCGATAAGCATTGTGGTGTAGCTCACCAATCCATCCGCCTATCCATGTTAGCAGCATAACAACGCCAATCAGCAATATATACTGTCCCAGAATAACAATCAGCAGAGGATATTGCTGGAAACGATAATACTGCGATAATACGAAGGTTGCCAAAAGAGAAAGTCCAAACATAATCAGTATGTTTTCCTGATAGTTTCCGAAAAACTTTTGCACAATAAGTTCTAGTAAAATTTTACCAAACAGCAGTAGTGTAAAGACTTTACATACAACACTCCAAAAATTCTGTTTGTCAATGATTTTCATAACACACCTCCCGAATATGATGTAGAGCGTCCAAAAAAGACTTTTTATATGTTCTGTTTAAAATCAAAATTTCGCCGTTATCCATTAACAGTTGCAGTCTCATGTTCAAATCCGTTTTTACCTGATTTACTTTATAAAGATTGACGGCTGTTGACTTTCCAATTCGTACAAAACCGCTGCTTTCAAAACATTCCAAAAAGTGCTGAAGGTTGAATTCCAGTTGGTAAACTTCTTTTTCCTGATATGCAAAAAGTTTTCTATCAACTACCTCCAGATAGTAGATACTTTCAGGATGAAGCTTATGAATGTCATTTTCTTTCTTCCCGGTAATGCTTTGAAATGCAGTAAAAAAATCACGTATTGTTTTTATTTTCTCGGACTCTTCCCGGAAATGCACTTCGACATAATCCTCTTTTAAGGAAGGTTCCTTTTGATACTGTACTTTCATATGAATCCCTAATCCTTTATTTGTTTTTCACACTTTACATGATATCTGCCTTTATTGCAAGATGTTGTTGATTAAGCTGCAAATAGCAGGTATCAAGCTGCGAAAAGTATATCAACCTGTGCGGTTGCAATGTTTTTTTACGATGTAGTTGACATAATGCATTGCATAATGGTAAATTAATTATGTTAACATAATGTGGAAAATGTACGGAAGCGAAAGGATATAGAAACGAATGAGAAAAAACGGTCGTACAAGACATTATATCAGATATTTATCCTGTGTCATGGCAGCAGTATTAGGATTGTTGCAGCCGTGCGCGGTTATGGCAGTAGAAAATCATGAGTCAGAGGTCAGCGATTATGATGACCAGGAATCGGAGGACACGCTCATATACATCACGGCGTTTGAATCCCTTGCGGAGGAGGATGCTTATTTTCCCTGCATGTACAAACCTGCTTTGGAAGAGCTGGTAAGCGTTTTCCCGGAAACTCTTTCCGTATGGACAGAGGGAGAGGAAGATTCTATAGAACTGGAAGTGGTATGGGAATGTGAAGAGGATTTTGATGAAACGTCATTGGAACGTTATGTCTTTTATCCGAAATGGGATGAAACGCAGTATGTGCTTGCGGATACAGAAGAGGATATAGAGATTCCAACGATTACGGTTGAAGTGCCGAAAAATAGCGGTGTGATACATGATCTGGAAGAGGCAAGCAGCGATTTACAGGACATTGCGCAGGACAAAAGCATCCTTGCTTTAGTTTATTTATGTGATAAATATGAGGTAAAAGACACACCCGATCAGGATGGCAAAACTATTCATACGGTAGTCAGCGGACAGTCTGTGCAGATTACGGATGTAGCTCTTGATGAATATGGCGCTGTCTGGTATCAGGTGATTTTATATCTGAATGAGAAAGAATATACAGGCTATATTGAGAGGGAATATCTGGCGACTTCTGATGAAGAGTTTGCGAGGTGGGAGGAAACTTATATTGACTTATCGGCAATTCCCATGATGATGGCGATGGATGCCGGGTATCCTGATGTAGACCAGTTTCCGGCTTCTTATCAGAATGCTCTTTATAGTTTGAAAGAAAAGCATCCTAACTGGATTTTTGTCAGAATGGATACAGGAATAGACTGGAATACGGCCATTGCAAAAGAAATGGGCGATAAGAGTCTCGTTCCGTCAAGCAGTTCGGGTTCCTGGCAAAACGGTACTTATGGACAGGGATGGAGTTATGCTTCCGAGGGAATTTTAAAATATTATATGGACCCGAGAAATTTTCTTACGGACCCTGCTATTTTTCAGTTTGAACAATTAACTTATAACAGCTCCTATCATACGACAGATGCGGTGCAGGAGGTTTTGAAAAATTCTTTTATGTCGTCTGCGATTCCGGGAGACAGCCAGACTTATGCACAGGCGTTCACAGCAATAGGTGAAAAAACGGGCGTCAGTCCTTTCCACCTTGCATCCAGAGTGTTGCAGGAGCAGGGAAAAGGAACGTCTCAGCTTATATCGGGCAAATATTCGGGCTATGAGGGATATTATAACTATTTCAACGTAGGCGCTTCCGGTAAAACAGATAAAGCCGTTATAGAGAGCGGCTTGCAGAAAGCAAAAGAACTGGGGTGGGATACAAGATATAAGTCGCTGTCCGGCGGAGCTTCTCTTATTGGAGTTAATTATATCTTAAAAGGACAGGATACTCTTTATTTGGAAAAATTTAATGTTTCCAACGGAAAGCATGCGAACTTCACACATCAGTACATGCAGAATATTCAGGCGCCTGCTTCCGAGGCTTCTAATATACGTAAAGCATATAATAATGCGGGAGCTTTAGAGAACAGTTTTGTATTTAAGATTCCCGTGTATAATAATATGCCTGCTTCTGCTTGTACAAAACCGAATACAACGGATACGATTACACTGGATAAAACAACGGTAAGCAGCTTGGAAGTTGATAAGACCATAACGCTGATTCCCTATGTAAACGGCTCTAAAGTTGATTATATCAGCAATATGACATTCAGCAGCAATAACACTTCCGTTGCGACAGTAGATAACGCAGGAAAAGTGACGGCTATATCACCGGGAAGCGCAACAATAAGCTGTAACAGAAGCGGAGCCAATACGGCAACATGCACAGTGACCGTAGTTAAGGCAAATCCCAAAGTATCAACACCAACATTATCGCCCTATACTTATCAGGCGGGGTTGA
This sequence comes from uncultured Lachnospiraceae bacterium, assembly GCA_947175285.1. Next base: position 2,306 of record CAMWMM010000337.1, on the reverse strand, counting down.
GACTGTCGGATGTTTCATTGCCGGACGGCTGGAAATGGGTGAAAGAAAATACGGAAATTGCAGTCGGAACTTATTCCTATGAAGCAACATATACACCGTCTGATACTGAAAAATATAATACGATAACGAAAGAAATCAGCTTTACGGTGACAAAAGCGATTCCAAACTGCCGGATGCCGGAGAAATTAGAAGCACAAGCCGGTTCGGTGGTGGGAGATATTACGCTTCCGGATGGTTTTATCTGGGAGAGCAATACGGAAATCGAATTGAAAGAGGCGGGAGAGTATACGCTTTATGTATCGTATAATCCGGATGAAAACAATTATTATACGGTGGAGCATATTCCGCTTATCGTGCGGGTAGTCGGCAGTGCAAAACCGTCTGATGGTGATAACACTTCAGCAGGAAGTACGTCAAATGGAAGTACGTCAAGCGGCAGCACGACGAGTACGAGTACAGGTACAACATCAAACGGAAGTACGACGAGCACAGGCAGCACATCAAGTACGAGTACAGGTACAACATCAAACAATAGTACTTCTAGTGACAGTACATCGACAGGAAGTACGGGCACAACATCGAAAGATAGTACAACAAGTACGAGTGCGGGTACGACATCAAGCGGAAGTACGACGAGCGCGGGAAGTACATCAAATACGAGTACAACATCGAGCGATAGTACGACAAGTACAGGCAGTACAACAAGTACGAGTATAGGAACGACATCAAGTGGCAGTACAACAAGTACAAGCACGGGCAGTACGAGTACAAATACAACATCGAGTGATAGTACGTCAAATACGAGTGCGGGAAGTACATCGAACAGCAGTACGACAAGCACATCAAGCGGAAGTACCACGAGTGCAGGCAGTACGAGTACAGGCACAACATCAAATACGAGTACAAGTACAAATATCGACACGACATCAAACAATAAAACATCAGGCAATAGTGCCCCAACAAGCACGACGTCCAGTGATGAAACATCGTCTAATGTGTCGGAATCAAATACATCAAACAGCGGAGCCCCACTGGTAAGCATACCAAGTAGTACAGCACCGGCAGAAAGTACGCAAAACAATTCTGTGGCAGGCAGCAGTGCAGCAACACAGAATACAACAACGCAAACGCAAGTGCAAAGTACACCGGCTAATAATACAACTACAGCTATAGGAACGGAGCATGGCAGTACGGTGATTGCTCCACAGACAACGGTTGTAGAAGAAAGTCAGATACAGGTGCAGGAAGAGGAAGAAGAAGTCTTCTTTAAACCCTCCGTAACGATTGATATGGATGACACTACCATATTAACGCCGGAAAAACTACAGATGGCAAAGGAACAAAATTTCAATCTTATATTGGATATGGGAAATTATGCCAAATGGAGCATTGATGTTGATGCAGTCAACGTGAACGCTGTGACAGATGTTGATATGGGCATTACATTGAGCACAAAGAATATTCCGACGGAACTCATAGCAGCTATATTGAACGGGAATAAGTATCTGGAGTTCACATTGGCGCATGAAGGAGAATTCGGATTCAGCCCGGTTTTATGTATTGCTTTAGACCCTGCAAACTGCGGACGGTATGCAAATTTATTTTATTATAATCCGGAAACAGAATCACTCGAGTTTATTTGCGATACAATTATTGATATTAATGGAGTTGCAGAATTTAAAATGGAACACGCTTCCAGTTATGTGATTATCGTAAGCGATACATCCATGTCCGGCGTATCAATTTCTGATGACTCCGTGAATCCTATGATACGATGGATTATCATAAGTGTACTTATCTGCATGATAGCCGTTGTCATTGGATGTGGTATTTTCTTCTATCGGAAAAGCGTACAGGAAGCGGACGACGATGAGGATGAAGAAGATGAGGAAGCCGAAGACAGCGAAGAAGAGGATGAGGAAGTAGAGGATGATATAGAGATAGAAGAAATAAAGGAAATCAAGGCAGAAAGAAAAGAACCTGAAAAGTACTTCGAGAAAAAGCAGGAATCCAGTGAAGAAGATGACTGGATTGAAGACGAAGACTGGCATGAACCGGAGCTGTCAGAGAAGACGCCGACAGACCAATTTGCAGATGACCATGCGGAAGAAGACTGGATAGATGATGACGAGTGGGACAGCGAAAACGACTGGATGGACGATGCGGAATGGGAGAAGAAGAACTTCCGTAAATAGATTTTATAAGAAAAGTATAGAAAAATTAATTTCCTCTATACTTTTCTTTTTTGCGGTATACTAAGATGGAATGTAGAAAGAAGTGTTTGGCGGAAAAATATAGCGTAGATG
>CAMWMM010000336.1 GCA_947175285.1 uncultured Lachnospiraceae bacterium | reverse complement strand
ATTACCAAGAAATTAATATTGCAGATAATATGTGTTGTATACGCACTTGCCAGCATTATATTCTGGCTGCCGAAAATAGATAACCTTTTTTCCCAGGACTATTCTTCCATATTAAATTATATTTCATTAAATGATTCATGGGATATCACTATCGGAAATGACGCCTACCACGATGTTTCTTTAGATACTTTCAAGTTCGACGCCGTGAATAAAGGAACAAAAATTACAATGAAGCGCACTCTTCCCGATAACTGGGATATTACGGAGGGCACACTGCGCTTACATATCAGACAGACCGCCGTGTCGGTTTTGATTAACGAAAAACCTGTCTATCAATATGGTTACGACAGAATGACGAAAAATAAGACAGTCGGCAGCGGCTATCTGTTTGTCAATTTTCCCGAGGCATATCAGGGAAAAGAGTTAACGATTCAGTTCACACTGGCTGAAAATAAAGCCTTTTCCTCATTTGACCCTGTCCGCATTTACGAGTGGCAGAATGCTTACCGTATCTTGTTGACGGAAAACAGGATGCCCATGTTCTTAGGCTGCTTTTTATTTATCTTTGGGCTTATGACCTGTCTTATCACAATATTTGCCCTGACTTTTTCCGGAAAATATATCCGGATGCTTTGTATTTCACTTTTCTCTATTTGTACAGGCTTGTGGACATTATGCTACTACAATGTTATTTCCATTTTCTCCATGCCGCTGTATTCCATATCCTTATTGGAATATCTGACGCTTTATCTTGCCCCGCTTCCACTGATTGTCTATCTGTGGTATGATGTGGCAAAATTGGAGAAAAAAATGTTTAAAGTATGTTATTGGACTCTTTCCACAATCCATATCGTTGCTACATGCATTATGATTGGGCTTCATACAACCGACACCGTACACTGTGCCGCAACACTAAAGTATATGCAGGTACTGATTGTATGTTCTCTTTTATACTTTATCATCATAGAGATACTGAGCTTTAAATCCAGCCGCGCAAACGACCGGCTTTTTCTGGTGGGTATGCTGTTAGTCGCTGTCTGCGTTTCCTATGACTTAATCAGCTACAGCATCAATCGTTATATGGGCAGCAATGTTCTCTCATTACGGGGAGTAACCTCGTTTGGGCTTGTTATTTTCATCTTCATCTTAATCGGTTCTTTTTACTTTGAAATGACGCAGAAAATTATGCAGGAAGCAGAGCGTAATTTTCTGATTAAAAGCGCCTATACGGATGAATTGACTCAAATCCACAACCGCCGTTACTGTATAGAATACATGAATAAAATAAAAGATTCGGAAAACCCGGATTACACGGTTATCTGTTTTGACTTAAATAACCTGAAAACCGTCAATGATACTTATGGGCATGCAAAAGGGGATATATTAATCAAAAGCGCGGCGGATGTGATTTCGGAAACATTTGAGAAACACGGCATTGTGGCAAGAATGGGCGGAGATGAATTTATCTCTATCATTGAAACAGCCGAACAGGAGAAAATTGACCGCCTGTTATCATTATTCCACTCCAACATCGACCGTAAAAATCAGGAGGTAAACGATTTAAATATGTCTATCGCATACGGCTGTGCTTCCTGTACTCCCAAAGAATATGATATTGAAAAGATATACCAGCTTGCGGATGACCGCATGTATGAGACAAAGAAACAAATGAAACAACAAGGCATATAATACAATATAATCTCCCTTATCGAGGTTTTGCCATGTATTCATCTCTTTCTATTGCCATCGCAGGACGTACCCCTGATACTGTCAATTATGAAAAGGCGCTGCACAAACTGGGGGCGCATTCGCTCACCTGTCTTGACACGGAACAATGTATGGACTGCGACGGTCTGATACTGCCCGGCGGCGGTGATATTACCCCTGCTTTTTTCGGACAGCAAAATCATGGTTCCCGCAAGATTGATACGGAACTGGATATTTTACAGTTGCAAATGCTGGATTTGTTTATCAAATGGAAAAAGCCCATACTGGGTATCTGTAAAGGGCTTCAAATCATTAATGTACATTTCGGCGGCACTATCTGTCAGCACATAAAAAATGCCGCCACGCATGAGTGGAACGGCAATGACCGTTTTCATTATGTATATCATACCGGATGCAGCCGCACCGATTTTTTCTATCAGATATATGGAAACAGCGCATTTGTCAATTCCGCCCATCATCAGTCCATTGAACATCCCGGTAAAAAACTCATTCCTGTCTGTCAGTCACATGACGGCATTATAGAAGCCATTGTCCATCAGGAACTCCCGATTTTTGCCGTCCAATGGCATCCGGAACGTATCATGGATAAAGGCGGAGCGGAACTTATGTCTTATTTTTTAAATATTTGCTCTGAAGTTCCTCTTTTGCATGCTGCGACAGCATATCGAACAATGCTTTCATAATATCATTCATAACTGCCAGGGCATCCGCATCCACATTTTTGACTGCTGCCATAATGCCCTGGATGCTCCTTTTCCAGTTGGCAAGAAAATCTATCAGATTATCCGCTTCCGATGCCTGTATCACATCGAAAAGAGTATCTATAAAAATATGCATCTGCTCCTGATTTAATGACAATATCCAATCATTAAGCGCAGTGTCCATGAACATAGTATGGGAATGAACATGTTCTACAATCTGGAAATCATCTTTTTCTACCCTCCAGGAATAGGGGTCATGCTGCGCCAGACCGATGCTTTTGCTTCCCACAACCCGGTAACTGCCCTCACAGTCAAGAAGCATACCCACTAAAGACGAACGGGGAACCGTTCTGCGGATTTTGCTTTCAATCTTATCATAACCGCATTTTTCTTTCACTTCCGGACGGAATCCCGGGCTGTCATGATTGAAAATGGCAATAATCCTGTCCTGTATCGGCTTCTCGCAGTTCATAGCGGCATAAACCGCCAGATTGCCGCCTTTGGAATGTCCGCCTATATAAAACGGCTGCTCTATCTTTTCCGCTGCCCGATTCAGATAGTCCACAGCCATGACCTGACCCGGTACAGGCTCGGAAAAAGCCAGATTCAAATCTTCTTTCCATCCTATCATACTTTCATCCGTACCGCGGTATGCAATATAGTAAGTGCCGTCTCCAAGCCGGCAGGTAATCGCTGAGAACTGGCTCTCTTTCTCTACCTCCACTTGGTTTACATAATTCTCAACTTTCATCGTTCCAAAACGCTTGCTATTTGCCATTGCAAGGAAAAGCTCCGTATTTCTCTTCCGATACCATTCCGTAGCATGGAAAAAAACGTCATCGTCCTTATTGCTGAGTAAATACTGCATATCCACAGCGTCAGCTTCTTCTTCAATATCCGGCACCAGTCCCTCAAATTTCAGATAAGCAAACTGACACAAAATCAGACTGTCAACCTCACAAAGCGGTTTCTCCCGGAATGTATAATCGCCATATTCCTTGATATAATCAATAATTGTTCCCATAGACGCTCCACTCACTCTACCTAATATGTAATCCTACATCTTTGCTTCCAAATGCTCAATATTCTTAATTAACACTGAAACCGTTCCGTCCGGATTGGTTATAAACTCCACACTTCTCGGGTTTTTATACTGCTCCATCGGAATCTTGATTTCAATACCGGTGTCCGTATATAAATGCTGGCTTTGATATTTTTTAACCGTATTTTCACTCTGCGGCTTAATTTCTTCTTTTACCATATCGTACTTTTCCATTTTATCCTGAAAAGCAACTTTTAATTCCGGTTTTTCATAGAAAATCTTCTCTGCAATTTCCTCTACGGTAAAACCGCCGTTTTCCTCTATTTCTTCCTGTATGACACGCTTTGCCTCCATCTGTCTGGAAAAACGCTCAGTCTCATCATATCCCTCTTTCTGGACGCCCTCAATCGCCCTGTTTACAATAGAAAGCTTGGACTTGTGGGAAAGATGGGAACTGCATTTCAAAAAGAGGAAAGAAAAATAATTCGTCTTTTCGCCGTTTACTTCATACTTTCTCTCAACCGTCCAGACCGCCAAATCGTCCAGTCTGATAATAGCCGCCTCCGTAAGACGCTGGCTTTCCGACGGCAGGATGGACTTGTGGCGGATGATTTCATTGCTGTTGCCCTCTTCCAATGGCATCGTTCTATGGGTATAGAGCGATTTATAATTCATTTTAAGCAGTGCAAGATACTCTTCCGCATCATATTGAAAGCGCACAACCATCAAATCCGCTGCCGGAATATCAATATTACTGCTCATAATATCGTATAAAAGAGTGGCAATATCCTTACTGATATCGACAAAAGACTCGTCCGCATACTGTTCCAGAATATGATAAACTTCCGATTCCTCCTGATAAAACCGGCACTCCTTTGCATCGTCTCCCGAGCTGATTTTCGCAATATGTTCTTTGACAAAATCAGCAAGTTCCGAGCCGTATTCCAATTCCGTATCGGATAAAACAGGCATTCCTATTGTAGAATCCATTATGTGTACGATAACTTTTCTGATTCTGATATTTTCTTTTACCATCTTTCGTAAACTCCCGTTCTATTTTACTCAATATTTTTTCCATGTTTTGGGCGCAAACAAAAGCAGCATCGGCAATAGTTCCAACCGCCCTGTCAGCATATCAAACATCAATACCAGCTTGGAAAATAGACTATATTCACCGTAATTGCATGTCGGTCCGACCGCATGAAGACCCGGTCCCGTATTATTTAAGTTCGCCAAAACAGCAGTAACATTCGTTGTCAAATCATACTTGTCCATTGACAAAAGCAAAAATGAAACAAGAAAAATAACCAGATAAATAATCAGGTAGGAATGAATCGAAGCCGCTGTCTCATCATCCACTGCTCTTCCCTCTAAATGCGGTTTTTTAACAATCTGCGGATGAACAACCCGAATCAGTTCCTTTCTCATATCCTGTATTAAAATCATCACACGGGATACTTTAAAGCCGCCGCCCGTACTGCCCGCGCATGCGCCGATTGCCATGACGATGATAAGAACTGCTTTGGAAAATTCCGGCCACAAATCAAAATCCGTTGTGGAAAAACCGGTACTGCTTCCTAATGAGGCAACCTGAAACAACGCATCTTTAAAGGCTGTCGCCATACTGCCATAATATCCCCTGATATTCCATGTAATCAATGCTGCCGCACCAAACAGCAACAATAAATATGTTCTTGCCTCCTCATGCTTTAAGGCGTCTTTCGGCTTTCTTGCCACAAGAAGCAGATAATAGACATTGAAGTTCATTCCGCCTAATATCATAAAAACAAGGAGAATAATCTGCACCGCCGTCGTATAGCTTCCGGCGCTGTCATTCAAAATACCAAAGCCTCCGGTTCCCATAGTGGAAAAAGAAAGTACGATGGAATCATACACGCTCATACCTGCTGCCTTTAACACAATCATCTGTAAAAGCGTAATGCCGATATAAATAGCATAAAGTATCTTCGCTGTCGCCTGTACTCTCGGAACCAGCTTGCCTACGGTGGGACCCGGGCTTTCCGCCCGCATCAGATGCATGTTATAACCGCCGGAAAGCGGCAGTACCGCAATAACTAAAACAAGCACTCCCATACCGCCAATCCAATGCGTAAAAAGCCTCCAGAACTGCACACACTTAGAAAGTGACTCTACATCCGGCAGAATACTGCCTCCGGTCGTTGTCAGTCCGGAAATCGACTCAAAAAGCGCATCTGCAAAACCGGGAATCTCCCCGCTCAAATAAAAAGGCAGCGCACTGACAATACTCAATATAATCCATGTCAAAGAAACCGTAACAACGCCCTCTCGCGCATAGAAAAACTTACTCTTCGGCTTCCATTGGGTTCCGATTTCCGCCACCAGAAAACAGGCGATCATCACGATTGCAAAAGCAAATCCGGCTTTTTCTCTGTAAATAAGTGCAACCAGACAGGGAAGTGTCAGAAAAACAGCCGCAAATTCCAAAACACGAAACAAAATATATCTGATAATAGAAAAATTCATCTTGATCC